>JAIFMT010000014.1 GCA_020048295.1 Rhodoferax sp. | reverse complement strand
ACCTGATCAGCAACTTTGCGCTGGCTGAAATTGACGGCGACCGCCTCGACGACCGCGAGGTGCTGCTGACCACCACCACGCTGATCATGGCTGGGGTGGAGTCGCTTGGCGGCTTCATGATGATGTTTGCCTACAACCTGGCTTCTTTGCCCGAGGTGCGCCAGGCGGTGGTGTCCCAGCCCGACCTGCTGCCCGATGCCATCGAAGAAAGCCTGCGCTTCAACACCTCGGCACAGCGTTTTCGCCGCCGCCTGATGAAGGACGTGACACTGCACGGACAGACCCTGCGTGAGGGCGACTTTGTCTGTCTGGCCTATGGCAGTGGCAACCGCGACGAGCGCCAGTACCCCAACCCCGATGTGTTTGACCTGGCCCGCAAGCCACGCGGTCACCTGGGTTTTGGCGGCGGACTGCACGCCTGCCTGGGCACCGCCATTGCCCGCATTGCGGTGAAGATTGCCTTTGATACGTTCCACAAAGTGGTGCCCGACTACCACCGCGTGGCTGACCAATTGCCCTGGATGCCGTCGAGTACTTTCCGCAGCCCACTGGTGCTGGAGCTGGCTGTTTGATAATCCTCAATTGACCTTCAACCTTGCGCCGCCCTGATCAGGCGGCGCGCTTATTTTTTCAGGAGATTGATTCATGGCCAATATCACCTACATCGACGCAACCGGACAAAGCACCACCATCGAGCTGACCGACGGCTGGAACCTGATGCAAGGCGCAACCGCCAATGGCATCGACGGCATTTTGGGCGAGTGCGGCGGCTCGTGCGCCTGCGCCACCTGCCACTGCTACATCGAGGAAGAGCGCCTGGGCGAACTGCCTGCACCCACCGACAACGAGCTGGCGATGCTGGACAACGTGGCTGCCGAGCGTCGCCCCAACAGCCGCCTGGCGTGCCAGATCAAGTCCACCGCAGCCCTTGAAGGCCTGCGGGTCTATCTGCCCGAGACGCAGGAATAAACCACCATTTTCGGGAGCCTGAGATGACGCAGTCCATTGTGGTGATTGGTGCCGGGCAAGCGGGCGTGCAAACCGCCGAGGCCTTGCGCGCTGGCGGCTTTGCCGGTGCCATCACCCTGCTGGGTGACGAGCCCTACGGCCCGTATCACCGCCCGCCGCTGTCCAAAGCCTGGCTGGCCGGCGAGATGGACAGCGCCCAGCTGGTCATGCGCGCGCCCGACATGCTGGCGCGCAAGAACATCAGCCTGCGCACCGGTGTCAGCGTCAGCCGCATTGACCGCGCTGCCAAACAGGTCTATCTGGCCGACGGCAGCGCCCTGCCCTACACCGGTCTGGTGCTGGCCACTGGTGCCACGCCGCGCAGTCTGGCGCTGCCCGGCGGCAATGCCGCGGGCGTGCTGGCGCTGCGCTCACGCGACGATGCCGATGCCATTGCCCGACATCTGGCCGAATGCGTGGCGCAACAACAACCCGTCATCGTCATTGGCGGTGGCTTTATCGGGCTTGAAGTGGCTGCCACAGCGCGCAAAAAAGGCTTGCAGGTGACGGTGCTGGAGGCCGCGCCACGCCTGCTGGGCCGCGTGCTGGCACCGGTGCTGTCCAGCTGGTATGCCCAGCTGCACCGCAGCCACGGAGTCAATCTGCTGCTGGATACCCGCATTGCCGCGCTGGAAACCGGGCCCCAAGGCCGCGTCAGCGCGGTGCGCATGGCCGACGGCACGCTGCACCCGGCCGGTTTGGTGGTGGTGGGTATTGGCGTTATCGCCAACGACCAGCTGGCGCAAGCCGCCGGACTGGACTGCGAGCGCGGCATTGTGGTGGACGCTTGCGCGCGCACCAGTGACCCTGCCATCGTGGCGGCCGGCGACTGCACCGCACGCCGCTTGCCAGACGGCAGCCTGATCCGGCTGGAGTCGGTGAACCCTTCACCGCCACGCCCTGGTTCTGGAGCGACCAGTACGACAAAAAGCTGCAAATGGCCGGCTTGTCGATGGGTGCCAACCAATGGGCGGTGCGCGGCGATATCGGCACGGCTGAGCGAGCCAACCTGGGCAGCAGCTTCAGCGTGTATCACTTCAAGGACACTCAGCTGCTGGCGGTGGACAGCATCAACGCCAGCAAAGACCATTTGCAAGCGCGCAAGCTGCTTGATGCCGGCGTGTCACCCACACCCGCGCAAGTGGCGGATAGGGGCTTTGACCTGGCAAGCTTGCTGCTTCGCTAAAGCCAAGGGCTAATCAGCCCTTGAGCTGCTTCATGGACCCGCACGAAGTGGCCAACGCCTGCAGCAGTTTGCACCTGATTCAATAGCTTCCAGCTCAATCAGGACGAGCGCTACATGCCAACTTTTATGCTACCAATCGATCAAAAAATAGACCAGCAGGACGTCCGCGATGTCGTTGACTGGATCCAGATCAAGTTCATCCCGAATGCGTTGTTGCCGGTAAGCCAGCGTATTGCGGTGGATACCCAGTTGCTCCGCAGAACGTCCCGCATCCAGATTGCATGCCAGCAGCGAAGACAGGGTTTCCTTCAGGTAAGCGTGCTTGCGCGCCACGGCCTCAAACCGGCTGCGGTAGTTACGCAACACCATCGCTGCCGGGCCAGTGGCTGTCTGGGAGGCAAGGTAGCGCACCAGCAATTCGCGATCGAAAAGTGATTGTGTGGGTCGTTGCCGACTGCAGTGCGCCAGACAAAACATGGCCTGTGCATAAGATGCCGGGTATTCGGCGGCCTCGTCTGCCACACCACCGGCAGCACAGTGAATCACGGCATTACAAATCCGGGAAAGCGCCGATTGGACTTTTAGCAGCCATGACGGCAGCATGACTGAAGGCTCATCATTGCCCGTTATCTCCCGCAGAATGATCAGTTGCTCCTCGCGAAACGACAACAAATCGTTTGGCTGAACCAGCCCCTGCTGCAACAACTGGTTCTCCACCAACTCGGCGATGCGCTCTATCAGTAGTCCTGACACCCCGCTTTCTGAGACGGCCAGCCCGCGACACGGCTTGAGGTCGGCGATGCACACGCAATGCCGGCCTTCCAGGTTGACCCCCATGGTGCGCGCCAGCCGAAGCACTTTGGGCGGCAATTCATGCCCGGCGTGGTGCAGCGCCACGTCCAGAAACTGGTCGCGCAGGCGTGAACGTGCCAGGGCCTCCCGCTGCGATAGTTCCTGCTCCAGAATCAGCTCGGTCACCAGTTTCACGATGCGCGCCGTATCGCGCACCTCATCGGGCACACCAAAAACCCCGACGACACCGACGATCTGCGCCTCCAGCAGAATCGGCATATTGACCCCCTGCAGCGCACCGGGATAGCGGGACAGCTCATCGGGATAGATTTCGATGGCGGCGCCGCTCGTCACCGCGTCGAGTGCCCCTTTGTGAAACGTCTTTAGCCGGTTCGCCTGGCCGGTGCCAATGATGATGCCGTCGCGATTCATGATGTTGACGTTGCGGTGAACCACCGGCAGCAGGGTGGCCACAATCTTCTGCGCCATTTCTTCAGTAATGACCATAAATCGCCCTCAGTTGTGCGTCATGCACAACAACATTCAACAACATGTTCATTTATTCATTCAGCCAGGCCAATTGTCAAAATCAATCCAGCCACCAACAATCACCCGGCAAGAAGCAGGACAAATGACCTTGCTTCGTCGAGCTGATGTCATTGATATGAACCTTGATGGCATTGGATTACACATGAGAGACATGACGAGGAGAAAGTGAATGGGAACATCTGGAATGTTGCTTATTTTGGCAGGCGGCATAGGTTTGATCCTTCTGCTGACGATCAAATTCAAGTTGCACGCTTTTCTTGCGCTGCTCTCGGCCTGCTTTTTCATCGGCTTTTCAACCGGAATGCCGTTCGACAAGATATTCAAGACGATCGAACTGGGCATGGGCGGCTTTTTGGGACTATTGGCACCGATCCTGGCACTGGGGGCGATCATCGGCAAGATGATGGAAGTGTCGGGCGGATCGGAGCGGCTGGCCCGCACGCTGATCAACAAAATGGGCAAACGCAACACCCACTGGGCGATGATGGTTGTCGGCTACCTGTGCGGCATTCCGGTTTTCTTTCAGGTCGGTATCGTCCTGTTGATGCCAATACTGTTTAGCGTGGCCATTGAGGCTGGCATGTCAGTGGTGATGGTCGGCATTCCAATGATCATTGGCTTGCTGACGGTGCATTGCATTGTGCCGCCGCACCCGGCAGCCACTGCCGTGGCCATCGGCTTGAATGCCGACATCGGCAAAGTCATTCTTTATGGTCTGATCGTTGGCCTGCCGGCCGCCGCGCTGGCCGGTCCGGTGTTTGGAAAGATGATTGGTGACAAATTCACATTGAACCCGCCGGATCAGTACAAGAACCGGGCAGCAACACCTGACAACCAGTTGCCAGCTTTCTGGACAACGCTTTTCACCATCCTGTTTCCGCTCATCCTGATGATCTCAAAGACCATTTTTGAGATGCAACTGGGCAAGACCCATCCGGCCATGGTCTATATCAACCTGCTGGGCGACCCGGTCATGGCCTTGTTCATGGCCGTCATACTGGCTTACTGGACCTTGGGCCTGAGCCGCGGAAAAACCATGGAGCAGTTGCAAAAGTTCAGTGAAACCGCGATCGGTCCGATGGCCGCCATCCTGCTCATCATTGGTGCCAGCGGTGCCTTCAACAAGATGCTGATGGACAGCGGCATTGGTGCGGCGCTGAAGTCGGTGTTTGTCACCTGGCAAATCAATCCGCTCATCCTGGCGTGGTCCATCGCCTTGATCATGCGCTTTGCGGTTGGCGGTGCGACCATTGCCATGGTGGCGGCGGTCGGCTTGGTCACGCCGATCCTGCCAATGTACCCCGGACTCGACCCGGCGCTGGTGGCCGTGGCCATCGGGGTTGGGGCCATCGGGCTGTCCCATGTGAATGACCCGGGCTTCTGGTTCGTCAAGGAAAGCTTCGGCATGTCGATGGGCGACATTTTCAAGACCTACACCCTCTCCACCACGATTGCCTCGGTGGTCGGGCTGGGCTGTCTGCTGGCACTCAATATGGTTGTGGGTTAGTCCCTGATTCGACTTAACAAAGGAGAGTTTCAATGAAAGTCACAGTGGTCATTGACAATGCGGTTCCACCGAGTATTCGTGGCCCATTTGTCGCCGAACATGGTCTGTCGCTGCTGATCGAGAACGACGGGAAACGCATTCTCTTTGATACCGGTCAAAGCGGTGCGGTGGTCAATAACCTGAGTTTGCTCGGAGTGCATCCTGCCAGCCTGGACGCGGTGGTGCTCAGTCATGGCCATTACGATCATGTGGGCGGTCTGATGCGTGTGTTGCAACACGCAGCCAAACCCATGCCGGTGTATGCGCACCCTGACATTTTCCAGACCCGCATTTCCACCGCCGGCCAGCGGCACTTCATTGGCATACCTTTCACCGAGCCACAACTGAGCCACCTCGGTGCCCAGTGGGTTTTGTCAAAACAACCCTTCGAGATCATTCCTGGCCTCTGGTTCAGCGGTGAAATTCCAAGGCAGACCGACTATGAGAAGGGCGATACCCGACTGCTCACCTGCGAGAGCGACGGCTGCTGCCATGAAGACCCGATTCTGGATGACATCTCGCTGTTCCATGCCAGTGCGCAAGGGTTGCGGGTGATTGGCGGCTGCACCCATGCAGGCATGATCAACACCATCCGCCACGGACTGGCACTCACCGGCCAGACCCGATTTCATACCTGGATCGGCGGCACCCATCTGGCCCCGGTCTCGGCTGAGCAGCAAAATGCAACCATGAATGCGGTTGAGGGTTTTGTGCCGGAGTTGATCGCCGCCAACCATTGCACCGGATTTGCCATGATGGCCGCGCTTCACCAACGGTTTGGTGAGCGGTTTATTCCCGCGTTTGTTGGCACTGTCATTGAGTGGTGAGCGGCTGCCTTGTTTGACTTTAGGATACGAAGACACCTTGGGAGCCCTTCAAGATACTCAACAAAGCCAACATGTCGCGTCTGCTTGTTTGTGTCAAAGGTCAGTCCTGACTGGCCCGAGATGCATTGCGGAGAATCGATAGTTTGATAGCAGTCAGCGGACGTGCAATAAGGGTTTAGGACCAATTTGTCAATTGAATGAGGAGTGCCGAATGGCCTTACCCGACAACGCCTCCAGACACCCCAGAGCCCTGTTGCGCCAGATGTTTGATGCCGCAATCGCCGCCGCGCAACCCGCGCTGTGCCTGGGCGCGCACCTGCCACCGCGCCCCAAAGGCCGCACCATCGTCATTGGGGCGGGCAAGGCATCTGCGGCCATGGCCCGAGCGTTTGAAGACCTGTGGTGCGCGCGTGACAACAGCCCGCTCGAAGGCCTGGTGGTTACCCGCTATGGCTACCAGGTGCCGTGCCAGCATATCGAGATCATCCAGGCCGCGCACCCGGTGCCCGATGCGGCCGGCCAGCAGGCGGCACAGCGCATCCGCACCCGGGTCAGTGGCTTGAGCGCCGATGACCTGGTGGTGGCGTTGATGTCAGGGGGTGGCTCGGCCCTGCTGGTAGCGCCCGGTGACGGTCTGACTTTAGAAGACAAACAGGCGGTGAACGCCGACCTGCTTGCCTCAGGCGCTACGATTTCAGAGATGAACTGCGTACGCCGGCACCTCTCAGGCATCAAGGGCGGCAGACTGGCTGCGGCCTGCTACCCGGCCCAACTGCTCACGCTGCTGATCTCCGACGTGCCGGGCGACTCGCCGATGGACATCGCCTCGGGTCCCACGGTGGGCGATTCGACCACTTGTGCCGATGCGCTGGCTGTTTGCCTGCGTTACCAGATTGCCCTGCCGCCCGCCGCGCGCAGCTTGCTAGAAAGCGGCGCCGGAGAAACCGTCAAACCCGGTGATGCGCGGCTGCAAACCAGCACCCTGCAGATGGTGACGACACCCCAAATGGCACTGGAAGTTGCAGCCAAAGTGGCGCAAGCAGCCGGAGTCACGCCCTACATTCTGGGCGACAGCCTGGAGGGCGAATCACGCGACGTGGCCAAGGTGCTCGGTGCCGTGGCGCGCCAGGTAGTGCGGCACGGCCAGCCGTTTGCGCGGCCCTGTGTATTGCTCTCAGGGGGAGAGACCACGGTGACGATCAAAGGCCAGGGTCGAGGTGGCCGCAATGTGGAATTCCTGCTGGCACTGGCGCTGGCGCTGGTCGGCACACCCGGGGTTTACGCCCTGGCGGGCGATACCGATGGGGTTGATGGGGCCGAAGAAATCGCGGGCGCCTTCCTCGCCCCCGACACCCTGGCGCGCGCCTGGGCAAAAGGCATGAACCCGCGCAACTTTTTGGACAACAACGACGCGCACACGTTTTTTCGTGCCTTGGGCGATTCAGTCATCACCGGACCAACGCTAACCAATGTGAATGATTTCAGGGCGTTGCTGATTGGCTGACCAATCACCAGACTCACTTTCCCAGGCGTCACGGCACCGGGTGATCAATGGCCCGGCCAATGTCTGGCCAGCGCCAGTGCAGTCCCACCCAGGCCAACACCCCCACCGAGAGCATCGCCAACGAGGCAGAGGCCATGCGCACGGTGGAATGCATCACCAGCGGCGCAATCAGGCCAGCGACCAAGCCGTTGGCTGTGGAGCCGATGAATGCCTGCAAGCTCGAAGCCATGCCGCGACGCTCGGGGTGCAGGTCGAGCACCAACAAGGTCACCACCGGCACCATCATGGCCCAGCCAAAGGCAAAAATCGCAATCGGCAACAGCGCCCACGCCACATGCGCCTTGAACAGCAGATTGGCAGCCAGATTGATCAGCGCAATACCCAGCATGATCAAAAAGCCGATCCGGATTTGTTTTTTGGGCGCAAGATGTCCAGCCATGCGCCCGCTGACCCACGCACCGCCCATGATCCCGGCGATGGTCAGCACAAAAAACCAGAAAAACTGCGTGGGTGCCAGCGCCAGGTGCTCACCCAGAAAGGCCGGTGCCGCGAGCACATACAAGAACATGCCATTGAATGGAATGCCACTGGCCAGCGCCAGCAGAAAAAAGCGTGGGTCACGCCCCAGTTTCCAGTAACCCTGCAACAGATTGTTGACGTGGAGCGACTGACGCTGTGTGAGGTGCAGCGTTTCAGGCAATAGCCGGTAGTTGGCCAGCCACAACAGCACGCCCACGACCGCCAGAAACCAGAAGACACTGTGCCAGCCCAGGTGCTCAAACAGCAAGCCGCCCATCAGCGGTGCGACGGCCGGAGCCACACCAAAGTAAATGGTGATCTGGCTCATGACACGCTGCGCCTGCGCTGGCGCAAACATGTCGCGCACCACGGCGCGCGACACCACAATGCCAGCACCGGTTGTCAGGCCCTGCACAGCCCGAAAGAAAACCAGTTGGCCAATGCTTTGCGACAGAGCGCACCCCACCGATGCCAGCGTAAAGGCGGCCAACCCCCACAGCACCACCGGCCTGCGACCCACGCTGTCGGAGATCGCCCCATGAAACAAACTCATGAAGGCAAAACCGAACAGATAAGCCGAGAGCGTTTGCTGCATCTGCACCGGCGTGGCGTTCAATGAAACCGCAATGCCGGAAAACGCAGGAATGTAGGTATCAATGGAAAACGGCCCCAGCATGCCCAGTGTGGCCAACAACACAGCCAGCGCCCAGGGCGGCGCAAGCCACAGCGTTTTGGCATCCGGGTTCACGCCCTGCTCCTGTTACGCAGGGGAAAGGCAAGCACAAATTTGCTGATGAAAAATAACATGAAACCCGGATCACCTGATTTGAGGGAGGCTCAAGTGTGCCTCATCCAGCCCCATGAGCCAGGGGCTGTCCCAGATATCTTTATACGCAACCGGTAGGCTTGGGCAAGCCGCCATATTTGGTGATCGGCTTCATCGGGCCGGTCATCCAGAGTTTGAAGACAACCTGCTGGTCTTGTTCCAGGTATTTGGCAAACTTGCGAATCGGCGGCACGCTGCCAAACTCTTCGTAGTACTCGCGCGCCTTCAGAATCTGGTTCCATTTGGTGTCATCGAGCTCGAAACTGTCCGCCTCGGCCATGCCGCGGCCCACCTCTTCGGTCCACTCGCTCATGTCGGTCAGATAACCGTCTCCGTCGCGTTCTGGCAAATCCATCGTCATCTCCTAGATCATCAAAGTTACAAAATATATTCACGCCGTGCGTGCGCCAAAGCCTGGTGCGCCGCCGGGGTAGCGCGCTGATGGTAGTGTGCATGCCTGCGCCGGCGCGCCGACAAGACAAGTACCCCTGACCGGCAGGGGGTTTAGCGCGGCAAAGCAAGGGTTTACCCGGAGTCAAGTGACAGTCATTTTTCAAGAATATGCTGACCTGGGTGCGCTACATTGCTATTTGATTGAATTGCACAAGACAACCGTGAAAACCCTCCATTTTTTTCAGCAAGCGGGCATCCGCACCAAGCTGATCGTGATTTTTGTGGCGATCAAGGTCGTGCCGCTACTGTTGCTGGCCTGGTTTGCCTGGCAGTCGGCACAAAATCTGGGTGACGGTGTGGCCACCCACGCGCTGCAAATGGCCGATGCCATGCGCCTCACGCAGCAACAAACCGGCAAGACGGCCAACGACGACGCGGTGCGCGCACTCGATGAACGCTCGCGCGAGGCCATCGAAGCGCTCACCACCGACCTGGCGCGGCAACTGGCAGATTTTCTGTACGACCGCGACCAGGACGTGCTGCAAGCCGCTGCCCAAGAGCCCGCAGAGGCGGCGTACCGGCGCTTTATAGCCAGCCACACGCGAGAGCTGTACGTCCATGGGGCTTATGTACCCAGTGCCGATGGCAAGAGCTGGGTACCACAGGAAGCGTTCAACCCGCAAAACCCGGTGCGCCCGCCGCTGCCGGACAACGCCAAAGATTTTCACACCCGCCCACCCGAAAACTATGGCCGCCGCACCCTGGCACCGCTGTTTCTCGAAATGACTTACATCGACACGACGGGCATGGAGAAAATCAAGGTGCAGCAGGGCAAGTTATTGCCCCCGGGGCTGCGGGATGTGCGCTTGCGCGAAAACACTTATGTCAAGGCGGAAAACTACTGGCCAGCGCTGCAACAACTCAAAGCCGGTGACATTTACGTCTCTGAAGTGATTGGCCCGTATGTGCCGGCGCAGTGGATTGGCCCCTATACCCCGGCGCGCGCCGCCGAACTCAAGCGCGCCTTCACGCCCGAGGCCTCGGGCTACGCCGGCCTGGAAAACCCGCTGGGCCAGCGCTTTCGTGGCATCGTGCGCTGGGCCACGCCGGTGGTCAAGGGTGGGCGGGTGGTGGGCTACGTCACGCTGGCCTTGGACCACGCCCACCTGGCGGCGTTCGTCAACCGGGTGCGCCCCACCGCCGACCGTTTTGCACCCATTGCCGACCCGGCATCGGGTAATTACGCCTTCATCTGGGACTTCAAAAGCCGCGCCATCGCGCACCCGCGCGACTATTTCATCGTCGGCTATGACCCGCAAACCGGCCAGCCGGTGGTGCCGTGGATCGACACCGCGCTATGGTCCCAGTGGCAAGCCAGTGGCAAACCGTGGCAAGAGTTCCAGCCGACGGTGCCGGCGTTTCAGGACCAGTCGCTCAAGCGCAAACCGGCACCTGAGTCAACCCAGTCGGGCCGGGTGGCGCTAGACTGCCGCTACCTGAATTTTTCGCCTCAATGCCACGGTTGGGACGCGCTGACCGAACATGGTGGATCGGGCTCGTTTGTGATCTTTTTCTCAGGCTTGTGGAAGCTCACCACGGCGGCGGCCATTCCGTACTACACCGGGCAGTACGGGGCCAGCAAGCGCGGTTTTGGCTATGTCACGGTGGGCGCCAACGTGGATGACTTTCACCAGGCAGCCATCGCCTCGGGCAAGCGCATTGATGCCCTGATCAGCACCGCCGACAACCAGGTCAAGCAGCAGCGCGAGGGCCTTCAAGCCACCATCGGGCAGCAGTTGAGCCGCACAGCGGTGGGCTTGACTGTATCGACGCTGGTGATGATTGCGCTGGTGATTGCCATTGCCATCTGGATGGCGGACGCGCTGACCCGGCGCATCACCGAGATGGGCAGCGGCATTCGGGCTTTTCAGGAGGGCAAACTGTCGCACCGGCTGCCCGTGCATGGCTCGGACGAAATGGCCGATCTGGCCAGATCGTTCAATCGCATGGCTGATGAGGTGCAAACCTCTTTTGCCCGCCTCGACGATGCCCGCTTGGCCGCTGAGGAAGCCAACCGCATCAAAAGCGAATTTCTGGCCAACATGTCGCACGAGTTGCGCACCCCGCTTAACGGTATTTTGGGATTTGCCGAGCTGCTGCAAATGGATCTGCAAGACCCGGCGCAACAGGAATATGCCCGCACCATCCACGCCAGCGGCGAACGCTTGCTGGCGCTGGTGAGCGATGTGCTGGATCTGGCCAAACTGGAAGCTGGGCACATGGTGTTCCAACGGGCAGAGGTCAGGCTGCCCGCACTGCTGGCCGATGCAGTGGCGCTGCATCGCAGTCAGGCCGAGGACAAGAACCTCAGCATTGAGCTGCTGGAGGACGGGCTGCCGGCGCTGGTTTTTGCCGATGCCGAACGTCTGCGCCAGGTGGTGCAGTGCCTGCTCAGCAATGCAGTGAAGTTCACCCGCCACGGCGGGGTGACTGTGCGTGCAATGCGGGTCGGCGAGCGGGTGCGTATCGAGGTGCATGACACAGGGGTCGGCATCCGGGCCGAAGACCAGCAGGTCATTTTTGAGAAATTCCGCCAGAGTGAGTCGTTCCTGACACGCAGCCAGCAAGGCACCGGGCTGGGCCTGACGCTGGCCAAGCAACTCGTTGAGCATATGGATGGCACGATCGGCGTAACATCGACGCCGGATGTGGGCTCCACTTTCCACATCGAATTACCACTCCCCCCAGAAAAGGTGTAGGCCAACATGACGATGACTGAAGCACCCCGACAGCCGCTGAGCGTTCTGGTGGTTGATGACGTGGCCATCAACCGGGTGCTGGCAATCGCATTCTTGTCACGCATGGGCTACGAGACGCACGAAGCAGGCGGTGGTGTGGCCGCGCTGGACTGGCTGGCCAGTCAGCCGCCGGTTGATCTGCTCATGCTCGACATCAGCATGCCCGACCTCGATGGCGAAAAGGTGTGCCAGCAGTTGCGCGCCAACCCGGCTTTCGATCGGCTGAAAATCATTGCTTACACCGCGCACGCCGGCTCCGAAGAGAGTGAACGCTATCTGGCCAATGGTTTCAACGCGGTGCTCGTCAAGCCGATTTCAATGCAACGCCTGAAAGACACCATTTCCGGGCTCTTTTGACACTCGCCTGATTCAGATTGAACTTACACATTAGCACTCACTCAAAGAGAGTGCTAACATTTAGGCAAATCTGACAAAGGAGTTCTGGCATGACTGTACAAACTGGCACCCCCCACAATGCACTCACCCTGACCAACCCCTGGGCGCTGGTTCCGGCGCTGGGCAATCTGGACGCCTACATTTCAGCCGTGAACCGGATGCCGATGCTCACCCTGGAAGAGGAGCAATCGTTTGCCCGCCAGTACCGCATCGACAACGACCTTGAAGCCGCCGGCAAGCTGGTGCTGTCGCACTTGCGGCTGGTGGTTTCCACGGCGCGGCAGTTTCTGGGCTATGGCTTGCCGCATGGCGACCTGATTCAGGAAGGCAATATCGGGCTGATGAAGGCCGTCAAACGCTTTGACCCCGACCAGGGCGTGCGCCTGGTGAGCTACGCGCTGCACTGGATCAAGGCCGAGATTCAGGAATACGTGGTGAAGAACTGGCGCATGGTCAAACTCGCCACCACCAAGGCGCAGCGCAAGCTGTTTTTCAACCTGCGTTCGATGAAGCAGCGTTTTCGCAGCGAAG
>JAIFMT010000016.1 GCA_020048295.1 Rhodoferax sp. | reverse complement strand
TTTTGGCCATCGACAATGGCGAGGCGGCGTTCTTCTGCCTGCGTCGCGTTGATCAGCATCCGTTTCATGGGTAGCGTTCCTTCAATTCAAATATCAACCAATGAGCCCATGGCGGGCTTTTGATACACAAACTGACGCTTTGAAATGACGAGGAAACAGCCGGAGCACGCAGTCTCACAGAATGAGTCTGGTGGGTGGCGCGTGGAGGGGAGCGGTTGGGTTTGGGGTTTTGGGTGCTACTTTGTTAGTAGCTTGGTGCGCCCATTTGACGGACGCTGACGGCTGACGAACGCCTTCAGGCAGCACATGGGTGCGCTGCAGGCAGTAACTCATCAGGGACATCAACACAAACATAAACGCTTCATTCCATTCACAGCACGGAGCTATGAACTTTGGGTATTCCGATTCAGGGTTTCAAGGCGTCGTCTTGACCCTTGACCGCATTTGCCATTGGTGACCGTGGGTCAAAAATTTGCGAACTTGGTGTCAGGCGGTACCGACTATTCTGACGATGCGGGGTTTAGTGGGTGGTGGGTGAACTAAACTTCACCACAACACCAAATACTTTTCAGTTAAATCAACCACTTACAGCGCGCCGCCAGTGAAAGTCATTATAGGGGGCAAACCAGCTCCAAGTGCCCCCGCCGTGAAAACCGTTTGCATTGATGCGGATACTGCCGGACAACGTGTCGATAATTTTCTGCTGCGCGAACTCAAGGGCGTACCCAAAACACACATTTACCGATTGATCCGCAGCGGCGAGGTGCGCGTCAACAAGGGTCGCGTCGGGGCCGACACCCGACTGGCCGCTGGCGATATGCTGCGCATCCCGCCGGTGCGCATGTCGGAGCGGGTGGCCGAGAAAGCGCAGGCGATGCAGGCCCAGGTGGCGCAGGCAGCACCCGCGCGCGATTTTGCCGTGCTGCTGGAAGACGAGTATCTGATTGCCATCAACAAGCCTGCCGGGGTGGCGGTGCATGGCGGCTCGGGCGTGAGTTTTGGCGTGATTGAGCAACTGCGCATGGCCAGGCCAGCGGCAAAATTCCTGGAACTGGTGCACCGGCTGGACCGCGATACCAGCGGCATTTTGCTGGTCGCCAAAAAGCGCAGCGCGCTCAAAAACCTGCAAGACCAGTTTCGCGAACGCCAGACCGGCAAGACCTACCTGGCGCTGGTGCGCGGCCAGTGGCCGGCGCGACTCAAGGTGCTTGACAAACCGTTGCACAAATATGTGCTGGACGGCAGCCAGGCGCAGGCGGGTGAGCGGCGCGTCAAAATCGTCGCGCGGGACGACCCGGATGGCATGCCTTCAGTGACGCTGGTCAAGCTGCGCGCCGCATCAGCCGACTACTCGCTGCTCGAAGTCACCATCAAGACCGGCCGCACGCACCAGATTCGGGTGCATTTGGCCAGCGAAGGCCATCCGATTGTGGGCGACGACAAATACGGTGACTTTGAACTCAACAAGACGCTGGCACGCGCCTCTGCCGCGCCCGGCCTCAAGCGCATGTTCTTGCACGCCTGGCGACTGCAGTTCAATCACCCTGCCAGCGCCGAGCGTGTTGAATTGCTGGCAGACTTGGCCCCGGAGCTGGCGCAGTTTGCCGAGAGCTTATGGCTGCAACCGACCAAGATGCCGGGCAATCTGTGACTGCACCACCACTTTTTTTCTGAATTGATGCCCCACCATGACCCCACGCCGCTTTGACCTGATTGCCTTTGACTGGGACGGCACGCTGTTTGACTCGACGGCCATCATTGCCCGCTGCATTCAGGCCGCCGTGCGCGATGTCGGTGGCACGGTGCCCACCGACAAGGAGGCCTCGTACGTCATCGGCATGGGCCTGATGCAGGCACTGGCCCACGCCGCACCGGATGTGCCGCCAGCCAGATACCCCGAACTGGGCGACCGCTATCGCCACCACTACTTTGCCATTCAACACGAAATCAGCCTGTTTGACGGGGTGTTGCCGCTGCTCGCCGAGCTCAAGGCGCGCGGTCATGTACTGACGGTAGCCACTGGCAAGAGCCGTCGCGGGCTTGACGAGGCGCTGGGCAACGTCATGCTGGCGGGCACCTTTGAAGCCTCGCGCACCGCCGACCAGACCGCAGGCAAGCCCGACCCGCTGATGCTGCACGAGCTGATGGCTGAATTTGACGTGCCGGCGCAGCGCACGCTGATGATTGGTGACACCACGCACGACCTGCAAATGGCGCTCAACGCCGGTTGCGCCAGTGTCGGTGTCAGCTACGGCGCACATGCCCCGGAGGTATTTGATGACTTGCAGCCGCTGTTTGTGGCCCACAGCGTCGGGCAACTGCGTGACTGGCTGCTGGCGAATGCTTGACCGGCCATTGACGCGCGGGCTGGGACACTGGTCTCTGTTGTGCGCAGGCCACGGTTCAGCAGGCAAGGGGATGCCGTGACGCAGACGGTTTTTCTTTGCCATTCAGCGCAGCTGCGAGACAGCGCCAGCGCCGTGCCATTCAGCGTGCGGTACTTTTCACAAGACTGCCCCGCGTTCGCTGTGCGCTATGCTGGCACGGTGTTTGCGTATCTAAACCGGTGCTCCCATGTGCCGATGGAAATGGATTTCCAGCCCAACCAGTTCTTTGATTCGACCGGCCACTGGCTGATGTGCGCCACTCATGGGGCCATGTATTGCCCGCAAACCGGACGCTGCAGCCTGGGGCCGTGCCGTGGTGGTTTGGTCAAAATCGAGGTCAGCGAAGCCGATGGCGTGGTGCACTGGCATACTTCAGATAAATTTCAACCTGGCACCTAGCTCATGACAGACCCTTTGGACCCCTACGGCGGTAACGCCAATCACCCCACCGATTTTACAAAAAATCAGCCTCAAGCCCATATGGATAAAGCGCAGGCAGCTATAAAAAGTAATAGTTCAGGGCCGGGCCAAGAAAGCGGCTGGGAGCGTGCCACGCTGGAAAAGCTCGCCTTTGCCAGCCTCAACGAGCAGCGCCTGGCGCGGCGCTGGCGCAACTTTGTGCGACTGGCCTGGCTGGGCTTTTTCATCGCGCTGGTGGGGATTGGGCTCAACGAGGGCAGTGCCAGCAAAGACGCTTCCAGCCCGCATACCGCGGTGGTGGAAATCAAGGGTGAGATTGCCGATGGCGGTGAAGCCAGCGCAGAACTGGTGCTGTCGTCGGTGCGCACCGCGTTTGAAGATGCCGGCGCGCAGGGCGTGGTGCTGCTCATTAATTCGCCCGGCGGCAGCCCGGTGCAGGCGGGCATCATCAACGACGAGATCCTGCGCCTCAAGGTGCTGCACAAAAAGCCGGTGTATGCGGTGGTTGAAGAGACGTGTGCTTCAGCCGCGTATTACATCGCCGTGTCGGCTGACAAGATATTTGTGGACAAGGCCAGCATTGTCGGCAGCATTGGCGTGCTGATGGACGGTTTTGGCTTTACCGGGCTGATGGAAAAGTTTGGCGTGGAACGCCGTCTGATGACCGCTGGCGTCAACAAAGGTTTTCTGGATCCGTTCAGCCCGCAAACCGAGACCCAACGGGCGTTTGCCCAGGCCATGCTTGACCAGATTCACCAGCAGTTCATTGCAGTGGTTAAAAAGGGACGCGGCGAGCGACTCAAAGAATCGCCTGACACCTTCAGCGGGCTGTTCTGGAGCGGCCAGCAAGCCGTCGAGATGGGCTTGGCCGACCAGTACGGCAGCCTGGACTTTGTGGCGCGCGAGGTCATCAAGGCCGAAGAGATCATCGACTACACGCGCCGTGACAACGTGGCTGAGCGCCTGGTCAAGCGCTTTGGTGCCGCCATGGGCGCTGGTGCGGTGCAGGCGATGCGCACCTCAGCCAGCTTGCGGTAAATATATAGGTTTTATGTCTCTAGACCAATATAGTAAAGAGCTTTTAGCTATAAAAAATATAGAAAATAACTGGCCTGCTGTTCACCCAAAACGGTTTGCACTGACCGCCATGGCTCAGCAACTGCGGCGTTGCAGCGACGGCATGGTGGCTTTCAACGCGTAGGAGTGGGTATGGGTCAGTTGCCTGCGGTAGATCAACAGCTGAACCGGCTGCCCGGTTGGCAGCACCACGTCGGTGCAGGTGACCACGGTCACCACTTCACTGGACGGTAAACGCACATAAATCACCTTGCTGGCGCGCCCGTCATTTTGATCAAACGCCGAGCCTTGGACGATTCCTGTGACCTCCCCGATCGGTCCGACGGGAAAGTTGAATGCCGGAAATACCACCACCGCGACGAAGCCTGCAGCCACCAACAGCCACGTCGCGGTCGCAAGCAGATCGTCATATCCCTGTCCAAGCCCAAATCGCCTGCGAAGATGTCGCAGCCAAGCCCATAACAATGGTGTATTCATTGCAATTCATCCGGTGCCGGCCAAGCCGCAATGGAGCCGACCTGGCATGTTGACGCGTGCTGTCTGTCAGGTTCGGGGGCGGCTGGCGTCCATGCAAATGAAAGGCGAAGGAGTCAAGCTTTGCACTTGCCAATAGCGCCCCCCTGGTTCAATGAATTGTCGCTGGCCGCCCGACCGGTGCGCAGAGTCACCGCCCAATCGCAAAAACAACCGGCGTGGCATTGTTGACTGCTGCTGTCTTGTGCTTCCAGTTTTTCACGTTGTCGCTGCTGATCTGGGACGTTGTTAGCGTCAGGCCGCTGCTGATGGCCAGCCGGGTGTTGTGCTGCAGGGTTTGCAGCAGCGCCTGCAGCATCGCCAGGTTGCGGTAAGGGGTTTCGATGAACAGTTGGGTTTGGCCGCTGCGCAGGGCCAGCGCTTCAAGTTCGCGGATGCGTCCGGCACGCTCGCTGGGGTCTTGCGGCAGGTAACCGACAAAGGCAAAGTTCTGCCCGTTCAGGCCGCTGGCGGCCAGTGCCAGCAGCAGCGACACCGGCCCCACCAGCGGCACCACCGTCAGCCCCAGGTCGTGCGCAGCACGCACCACCGAGGAGCCTGGGTCGGCCACAGCGGGCATGCCGGCTTCGCTGACCAGCCCCATATCGTGGCCGGCCAGCGCGGGCAGGAGCAGCGCACGCGCATCAAAGTTGCCGTGATGATCGCCTTTTTTGTGCACTTCGCGCGGCAGTTCGACCAGTGACATCTGTTGGATCGGCTGACACAGCGGTGTGATGGCATCAATGCGTTTGAGGTAGGCGCGGGTGGACTTGGCGTTTTCGCAAATCCAGTGTGACAGGCCGGCGGCAATGTGCAGTGTGCCCAGCGGCAGGGTGGCTGGCAGGTCTGGGGTCTCGTGGCAGCCAAAGTCCAGCGGCGCGGGCACCAGATAGAGTCGGCCATGGTGCGTACTGGGCACCTCGGGTGCGCCGGATGGGACAGCCAACACGCTCACAGCACCTGCACGCCTGCTGCGGCGATCAGTTGGCAGGTGCGAATCAGCGGCAGGCCGATCAGTGCGGTGGGGTCATCGTTGTCAATGCGCTCCAGCAGCGCAATGCCCAGCCCTTCACTTTTGGCGCTGCCGGCGCAGTCATAAGGGGTCTCGGCCAGCAAGTAAGCCTCGATCTGTGCGTCGCTTACGTCGCGGAACTTGACCTTGACCTGGGCAAGTTCGGTCTGGGCAAAGCCGCTGTCCAGGCACACCACCGCCACCGCTGTCTGAAAAATCACCGTTTTGCCACGCATCGTCTGCAATTGCGCCACGGCGCGTGCGTGGTCACCCGGTTTGCCCAATGCCAGCCCATCCAGATCGGCGACCTGATCCGAGCCGATCACCACCGCCTGCGGGTGCAGCGCAGCGACCGATTGCGCCTTGGCCAGCGCCAGCCGGCAGGCGATGTGATCCGGGGTTTCGCCATGCAGCGGGGTTTCATCGACGTGCGAAGCCTGCACGGTAAATGGCAGACGCAGCCGCTCCAGCAGCAAACGGCGGTAGCTCGAGGTCGAGGCGAGGATAAGGCAGCGCGGCGCATTGTTTTTCATACCGCGATTCTCTTACACTGCCAGCCATGAACCTGAACACGCTCCCCCCCCGTATTGATGTGAATCACGCAGCGCAGGCCAATTTGCACCTGGCAGGCCACAATGTGCTCTCAAATTACCAGCGTCTGGCGCAAGAGACGCAAGGGCTGGGCCTCGAAAATCATCTGGACTGGTCAACCCATCTTGCGCTGCGCGAAGACCCCTCCGGGCAGATGGTTCCCTGGTTGCACCTGAGCGTGCGCACGGTGCTGGCCCTCACCTGCCAGCGCTGCCTCGGTCCGGTGGACATCCCGGTCAGCATCGACCGGCAGTTTCGCTTTGTTGAAACTGAAGCGCTGGCCGAGGCGCAGGATGACGAGTCCGAAGAGGACCTGCTGGTGAGCAGCCGCGAGTTTGATCTGGCAAGCCTGATCGAAGACGAGGTGCTACTGGCATTGCCGCTGGTGCCGCGCCATGAGGTTTGCCCGGTAGCCCCCAAGCTGGCCGTCGCCGATCCCGATTTTGAGGCCGCCAGCGAGAAACCCAACCCGTTTGCCCAGCTGGCGCAGCTCAAGGGAAAACCCGCCCGTTGAGCTTGCGCCATGCTTTGGTTTGAACGGATTGCATTCGGTTATACTGTGAGGCTTTCCCGCAGACCCTTGCCTGCGCTGTTTAACCCAATCCAAGCTGTCCGGTTTTTGGCGGCTTACAGTCTTTCAGGAGCCCGACATGGCCGTCCAACAAAACAAAAAGTCACCTTCCAAGCGCGGCATGCACCGTTCGCACAATGCGCTGGATGTACCTGGCATCGCCATTGAACCCACCACGGGTGAGGTGCATCTGCGTCACCACATCAGCCCGACCGGTTTTTACCGTGGGCGCAAGGTCCTCAAGACCAAATCTGAAGCTTAAAGCAGCTCAGGCTTTCCAGGCCCGAGGCTACCTTTGCGTGTAGCCCCGGGCTTTTGCTTTTTTGCTTTTGTTCGCCACTTTCGTAAGCCAATTCGTCGGTCAGACCGCCTGTCCTTGATCTTTGTTGTGTTGCTAAGCCATTCATGATCACTATCTCTGTTGACTGCATGGGAGGCGATCATGGTCCCCGTGTTACCTTGCCTGCGTGTACCCGGTTTCTGGACCAGCACCCCGATGCACAGCTGATTCTGGTGGGCTTGCCCGAGAGTCTGCAAGGCTACAGCCACGCGCGTGCCACGCTGGTTTTTGCCAGCGAGGTGGTCACCATGGAAGACTCGCTGGAAGTGGCATTGCGGCGCAAAAAAGACTCTTCCATGCGTGTGGCGATTGCCCAGGTCAAGGCCGGTGCCGCCCAGGCAGCCGTGTCCGCGGGCAACACGGCGGCACTGATGGCGATTTCGCGCTATGTGCTCAAAACCCTTGACGGCATTGACCGTCCGGCCATCGCCGGGCAAATTCCCAATGCCAAGGGTCATGGCACCACGGTGCTCGACATGGGGGCCAATGTGGATTGCGCACCAGAGCACCTGGTGCAGTTTGCCGTGATGGGCTCGGCACTGGTGTCGGTGCTCAGCGGCGATGAAAACCCCAGCGTGGGCCTGCTTAATATTGGCGAAGAGGCCATCAAGGGCAACGAAGTCATCAAAAAAACCGGGGAACTGCTGCGCGCGGCCTCGGCGGCGGGGGACCTGAACTTTTACGGCAACGTCGAAGGCAACGACATTTTCAAGGGCACCGCCGACATTGTGGTGTGCGACGGCTTTGTCGGCAACGTGGCGCTGAAAGCCAGCGAAGGCCTGGCCGGCATGATTGTTGACTTTCTGAAAAAAGAGTTTTCCCGCAACCTGCTCACCAAAATGGCGGCATTGGCGGCGTACCCGATCATCGCCGCGTTAAAGAAGCGCATGGACCACCGCCGCTACAACGGCGGTGCCTTGCTGGGCTTGCGCGGTCTGGTGTTCAAGAGCCACGGTTCGGCTGACGCGTTGGCCTTTGGTTTTGCCTTGGCCCGCGCGTATGATGCGGCCCGAAATAATTTGCTCGAGCGCGTGCGGGCGCGCATCGCCCATGCCGCGCCGCTGCTGACACCTACCGCCCCGATGGCCGAGCTGGCTGCCGTGCCAGAAGTCATTGCCCTTGTCTGACCTATGAAAATTTACTCACGCATCACCGGAACCGGCAGTTTTTTGCCGCCCAAACGGCTGACCAACGCCGACCTGGTGGCCGAGCTGGCCAAAGAGGGCATTGAGTCAAGCGACGAATGGATCGTCGAACGCACCGGCATCCGGGCGCGCCATTTTGCCGATGCCGGCATGAACAGCAGCGATATGGCCTTGGAGGCTTCGCGCAACGCGCTACAGGCCGCTGGCGTGCAGGCCGCCGACATCGACCTGATCATTGTCGGCACCTCCACCCCTGACATGGTGTTTCCCTCCACGGCGTGCATCTTGCAGGGCAAGCTTGGCGTGCGCGGTGGCGCGGCGTTCGACGTGCAGGCGGTGTGCAGCGGCTTTATTTACGCGCTGACCATCGCCAACGCGATGATCCAGTCGGGCGCCGCCAAAAAAGCGTTGGTGATTGGCTCAGAAGTGTTTTCGCGCATCCTCGATTTCAAGGATCGCACCACCTGCGTGCTGTTTGGCGACGGCGCGGGTGCGGTGGTGCTTGAAGCCTCTGCTGAGCCGGGCATTCTGGCCACCGACATTCACGCCGATGGCAAATACACCGACATCCTGTGCGTGCCAGGCCATGTGTCGGGGGGCGTTGCCAGTGGGCTGCCGCTGCTGCGCATGGACGGGCAGGCGGTGTTCAAACTGGCGGTGGGCGTGCTCGACGAAGCCGCGCGGGCGGTGTTGGTCAAGGCCGGCAAGAGCGCCGCTGACCTCGACTGGCTGGTGCCGCACCAGGCCAACATCCGCATCATGCAAAGCACGGCGCGCAAGCTGAAATTGCCAATGGACAAAGTGATCGTCACCGTGGACCAGCACGGCAACACCTCGGCCGCATCGATTCCGCTGGCGCTCGACTGGGGCGTGCGCAGCGGGAAGATCCAACCGGGTCAAACGCTGCTGCTCGAAGGCGTGGGCGGTGGTTTTACCTGGGGCGCCGTGCTTTTAAAGATGTAGCTGGTAGCGCATTTGCAGCAAGGGCTAGAGCCCTATTTCTTATAAATTTTGGTAAATCCATGAAACCATTTGCTTTTGTTTTTCCGGGTCAGGGTTCGCAGTCGGTCGGCATGCTCGACGGCTGGGGCGAGCACGCGCAGGTGCGTGCAGCGGTGCAAGAGGCATCGGACGCGCTGGGTGAAGACCTGGGCGCGCTGATCAAGGACGGCCCCAAAGAGGCGCTGGCGCTCACCACCAACACCCAACCGGTGATGCTGGTCGCTGGTGTGGCGGCGTACCGGGTCTGGATGGCCGAGGTCGGTGTGGCTCCGCAGGCGGTGGCCGGGCATTCGTTGGGCGAATATTCGGCACTGGTGGCATCGGGCGTGCTGACGCTGGGTCAAGCCGCGCCGCTGGTGCGTTTTCGTGCCGATGCGATGCAGCAGGCGGTGCCGGTGGGCGTCGGTGCCATGGCCGCCATCTTGGGCATGGACGCTGCCAAAGTTATAGCTATTTGCGCAGACGTGACAAGCGCTGCAGGCCAAAATGGCATTGAAGTGGTGGAAGCCGTCAATTTCAACGACCCGAGCCAGACGGTGATTGCTGGCAGCAAGGCTGCGGTTGATCAGGCGTGTGTGGCGCTCAAAGCTGCCGGTGCCAAGCGCGCCTTGCCGCTGCCGGTGTCAGCGCCGTTTCACTCCAGCCTGATGGCCCCGGCAGCGCTCAAGCTGAAAGAACAACTGGAGGCAACCAGCTTTGCCGCGCCGCAGATTGCGCTGGTCAACAACATTGATGTCGTCGTTGAAAGCGACGTGGGCCGTATCCGTGATGCGCTAGTCCGCCAGGCGTTTGGCCCGGTGCGTTGGGTTGAGTGCGTGCAGGCGCTGGGTGCGCGTGGCCTGACCACGCTGGTTGAATGTGGCCCGGGCAAGGTGTTGGCCGGCCTGACCAAACGCATCGCGCCCGAGATGCAAGGGCTGGCGCTGTTTGATCCTGCCAGTCTGGCCGACGTGAAAACCTATCTGGAGTCTTGAAAGCATGAGCGACATCAAATTTGAAGGGCAAGTGGCGCTGGTCACCGGTGCCTCGCGCGGCATTGGCGCGGCGATTGCGCTGGAACTCGCGCAGCGCGGCCTCAAAGTGATTGGCACCGCCACCACGGACGAAGGGGCTGCCAAACTCGGCCAGACGTTGTCGGCGTACGCCGGCTGCAGCGGCCGGGTGCTCAACGTGACCGACCCCGCCGGTGTCGAGGCGCTGATTGATGCGCTGGTCAAGGAGCACGGCGGCCTGCATATTTTGGTGAACAACGCCGGCATCACCCGCGACAACCTCGCCATGCGCATGAAAGACGACGAGTGGGATGCGGTGCTCGACACCAACCTCAAAGCCGTGTTCCGCATGAGCCGCGCGGTGATGCGCACCATGATGAAACAGCGCTACGGGCGCATCGTCAACATCACCTCGGTGGTGGGGGCCTCGGGCAACCCCGGCCAGGCCAACTACGCCGCTGCCAAAGCCGGTGTCGCCGGCATGACGCGGGCACTGGCGCGTGAACTGGGTTCGCGCAACATCACCGTCAATTGCATCGCGCCCGGCTTCATCGAAACCGACATGACCGCTGGCCTGGACGACGCGCAGCAAAAAGCCTTGCTGGCACAAATTCCGCTGGGTCACCTGGGCAAGCCGGCAGACATCGCGCACGCCGTGGCCTACCTGGCTTCACCCCAGGCGGCCTATGTCACCGGGCAAGAATTGCATGTCAACGGCGGCATGTTCATGGCCTGACAAAGTCTTGCTTGCGGGGTCGCGGCAAAGTGTCATACTTGCGCCCTGACCGCGCAGGTCGGCAGCCAGTTTAGAGACCCCTCTCCAAGCCCGGCTAAAATCACCAATCCTTTCACAACCCTTTGAGGGAACTCATGAGCGATATTGAAGCACGCGTTAAGAAAATCATTGCCGAACAACTCGGTGTTGAAGAATCTCAAGTCAC
>JAIFMT010000027.1 GCA_020048295.1 Rhodoferax sp. | reverse complement strand
TTGGCATCCCGCCCGAAAAACACGCGCTGTTGTTCAAGCCCTTTACCCAGGCCGATAGTTCCACCACACGCCAGTTTGGCGGCACCGGGCTGGGCCTGTCGATCGTGGCACGGCTGGCCGAGCTGATGCACGGACAGGTGGGGCTGGAGAGCAACGTCGGCATTGGCTCGCGTTTCTGGTTCCGGGCAGCCACCGAACCACAGGCCAATTTACCCATCACCGCAGCGATGGAGCAGCCCTCCGGCAACGCGGCCAGTAACGGCAGCACCACGCTGAGCGGTCGCATTCTGGTGGCTGAAGACAACCCGGTGAACCGCATGGTGGCCAAGGCGCTGCTGGAAAGCCAGGGCCTGGAAGCCGACTTTGTGGAAGACGGGCAAGCTGCGGTGGATGCAGTCACTGGCGGCAAAGGCTATGACCTGATCCTGATGGACATCCAGATGCCGGTGATGGATGGCCAGCGGGCCACCCGCTGCATCCGCGAGTGGGAAGCCGCGCACGGTGCCAAACGCTGCCATATCGTGGCGCTGACCGCCGGTGCCTTTGAAGACGACAAACAGCGTTGCAAAGAGGCGGGTATGGATGATTTTCTGGCCAAGCCGATTGACCTGGATAGCCTGATCAAGCTGCTGGCGCGTTGCCTTGGCGGCGCTGCTAACAACCGGCCATGACAAGCTGGGCAATGCCAAGAATCGCATGCAAATCAGCCGGTGCAGCGCGCGCAGACTAGTATCTGCAGCCAGGCGGTAGTGCTTGGCGGTGCGACAATCTGGCCTGCGGTTGGCGCGCAAAAACTAAAGACAAGGCACTGGCGGCCCGCATGACATCCACCTTTTTCTCTTCTTGTAGATAGCACCATGTTCATCAGCAACGCTTTTCTGCCAACAAAACCCCACTGTGGTCGCCGCGATGGTGCTGCCTTCAAGCGCTGGTGGGTGCGCGGTGTGGCGGCCGTCATTTGGGGGTTGGCGATGTGCAGCAGTGCACAGGCAGCCGACAAGCTGGTGCTGACAACGGGTGTTTTGGCACCCTACACCACGCCAGACCACAAGGGGTTTTTGGACCAGATGATCGTGGCGGTATTTCGCGAAGCCGGGCTTGATGCCGAACTGCAGGTTTTTTCATCCGCAACAGCACGAACCCTGCTGAATGCGGATGCGGGCATTGATGACGGTGAAGCCATGCGCATTGCCGGGCTTGAAAAGCAGTTCCCCAACCTGATCCGTGTGCCAGAACCCCTGATTTCCAACGATTTTGTTGCCTATGCGACCCACGTGCAAGCCAGTACCCCCGACTGGAAGTCGCTTGAGCCGTATGTGGTCAGCTACATGATTGGCTGGAAGATTTTTGAAAACAACGTGCGCAACGCCAAGGAGGTCACGCAGGTGCGTGACGCAGACCAATTGTTCGGTCTTTTGGCCAACGGCCGAACTGACTTGGCACTGTATGAACGCTGGCAAGGACTTCAAAGAGTTCGTGACTTGGGCCTGAAGGCGCACGCCCTGGAGCCACCACTGGCACGCACGGACATGTTCATTTACCTCAACAAAAAGCACGAGGCTTTGGTGCCCCGCGTTGCGCAGGCGCTGGCGCGCATGAAGGCCAACGGCAGTTACAAGCGCATTTTTGATGCCACGCTGACAACGCTGACCAAATAGAACGAATAGCGCAAAAAACAGCGGAACCACTGATGGGTTTTTGGCGATTGCGATACCCCGGCCAGCTGGCGCAAAAGCTGGCCGCTTTCATTGTGCTGTTCAGCTCAGTGCTGGCGCTGGGCATTACCATCATTGAGCTGTCCATTGAGTATTTGCGCGATCTGCGCGTCATCGACAGCCAGATGGTTCAGATTGAGGATGCGTACTTGCCCAGCGTGATTGAAAACGTCTGGGTCGTTGACCAGGATCGGTTAGGCACCCTGCTGATGGGGATTACCCGATTGCCCAATTTCAACCTGGCAGAAATTCGTGTTGACGGAAAGACACTGCTTAGCCGTGGTGTTGAAGTGCCGGGCAACGGTCTGCAGCGCACTTTTCCACTTTGGCGGGAGCATCGCGGGCAAAAGCTGCTCATCGGTGAACTGCGTGTGGCCGCGAGTTACAAGGAGGTCTATCAACGCACCATTGATCGCCTGTTGTTTTTTCTTGCTGCCAATGTGCTGAAAACTTTTTTTGTGGTGGTATTCGTTTTCAGCCTGTTCTACCAGATGATTGGTCGGCACATCGTGCAGGTAGCCCACCACGCAGCCCGGGTAGCCGAAGACCAGAGCACCGGCCCGCTCAAACTCGAACGCCGCGAGCCACGCGTGGGTGACGAGTTTTCCGAACTGGTCGCAGCACTGAACAACATGCGCGAGCGCCTGTACCAACAACAACAAGCCTTGTTGTCGCAAGTGAAAGACTTACGCACCAAAGACAGCGCCATGGCTTCCTCGCTCAACGCCATCGCGATTGCTGGCCTGGACACCCGGCTGACCTACATGAACCAGGCCTGCGCCAACCTGTGGCGCTTGGACAGCACTGAGGCAGCACTCGGCCAGCCGATCAAGGCTTTCTGGGACGACACAAGCGCGCTGACACCGGTATTACGGGCATTGCAACAACACGGACGCTGGCAGGGTGAACTACGGGCACGCCGCAGCGACGGCAGCACCGCCGATGTGCAATTGGCGGCCAACATGGTGCTCAACGATGCCGGTCAGCCTTTTTGCATGATGGCTTCGATGGTCGACATTACCGAGCGCAAGCGCGCTGAGGTCAAAATCAACACACTGGCCAACTTTGACCAGTTGACCGGCCTGCCCAACCGTGTCTTGCTGATGGATCGCCTGAAGCAGGCAATGGCTGCCAGCACCCGCACCGACACTTTCAGTGCGTTGTTGTTTGTTGATCTGGACAAGTTCAAAACCATCAATGACACGCTGGGACACGAGATCGGTGACCAATTGCTGCAGCAAGTGTCCCAGCGGCTAACGCAGCTGGTGCGCGCCGGAGACACCGTGGCCCGGCTCGGCGGCGATGAGTTCGTGCTGATTCTGCAAGGCTTGACTGCAGACGAAGCAGCCAGTGCAACAAAAACCGAAACACTGGCCCAAAAAATACTGGCCGCGCTCAACCGCAGCTACCAGCTCGGAGAGCTCACCCAGCACAGCTCTGCCAGCGTTGGCATTGCCATGCTCAAGGGCAACCAGGTCAGCCCTGAAGAATTGATGAAACAGGCTGAAATTGCAATGTACAAGTCCAAAGAAGCGGGCCGCAATGGATGGCGCTTTTTTGACCCACGCATGGAATCCGCCGTCAAGGAGCACGCCGCGCTAGAGAGCGATTTGCGCCAGGCACTGAGCCAACACCAGTTTTTGTTGTACTACCAGGCGCAAGTCAAAGGCACTAACCAAATCATGGGTGCCGAGGCACTGATCCGCTGGCAACACCCAGAACGCGGCATGGTGCCACCACTTGACTTCATCGCGCTGGCCGAAGACAGCGGCCTGATCCTGCCAATTGGCCAATGGGTATTGCAAGAGGCCTGCAACCAGCTGGCACGCTGGGCCACGCAACCTGGTATGAGCCACCTCAGCATTGCCGTCAATGTCAGCGCCCGGCAATTCCGCCAAGCCAATTTTGTCGAACAGGTGTTGGGTGCCTTGACCCAAGCCGGTGCCAATCCGCGGCGACTCAAGCTGGAGCTGACCGAGAGCCTGCTGGTGCAGGACGTTGAGCAGGTGATCGAAAAAATGTCTGTTTTGAAGCAACACGGCGTGGCGTTTTCACTGGATGACTTTGGCACCGGCTATTCGTCCTTGTCATACCTGAAGCAACTGCCGCTGGACCAACTCAAGATCGACGCGTCGTTTGTTCGCGACATTCTGGTGGACCCCAACGACGCATCGATTGCAAAAACTATTGTGACGCTGGCCCATAGCCTGGACCTGGGCGTGATTGCCGAAGGCGTGGAAACCGAGGCGCAGCGCACATTTCTGGCAGCTGCTGGGTGTCATGACTGCCAGGGCTACCTGTTTAGCCGACCGGTGCCGGTGGCCGAGTTCGAAAAACTGGTCAGTGCCTGAGACCAACCTGCATCGGCCGTGGCCAGGCTAGCCAATCAGGAACTTCAGCACCGTTTCAGCCATCTTGCCGTAGGGCGGCCACAGAAACCGCATCGAACTCAGGCGTGTCTGATAAAACACCGGGCGCATTTTCGAGAACGTCTCAAAACCCTCGTGCCCGTGGTAATGCCCCATGCCAGAGTCGCCGACGCCACCAAACGGCAGGTCGTGCTGGCCCACATGAAACAGCGCATCGTTCACCGACACGCCGCCGCTCATCACATGATCGATGAGGTATTGCACCGTGCCCGGCCGGTAGCTAAACGGATAGACCGCCAGCGGGCGCGGCCCGGCGTTGATGCTGGCAATCACTTCATCGAGCGTTGCGTAGGTGCGCAGCGGCAGGATCGGGCCGAAGATCTCGCGCTGCATCAGCAGGCAGTCAGGCGGGGCATCGAGCACGATGTGCGGGGCAATTTTGCGTGTGGCGCGGTCAAAAGCTGGGCCGTCCTGCAGGCTCAGCACCCGCGCACCACGGTTTCTGGCATCTTCCAGCGCCGCCAGCAACCGCTCGAAGGCGCGCTGGTCAATGATCGAGGTGTAGTCGGGCGAGTCAAGCTGCGGGTAGCGCGCCGCCACCAGGCTGCGCGCCAGGTCAACAAACGCATCCACTTTGTCCGCTGGCAACCAGGCGTGGTCCACCGTGGTGCAAATCTGCCCGGCGTTGAGCAGCTTGACAAACAAGATGCGTTCGGCCGCCGTCTTGAGCGGGAAGTCATCGCACACAATGGCTGGTGCCTTGCCGCCCAGTTCCAGCGTTACCGGGCACAGGTTCAGTGCCGCAGCGGCCATCACGGCTTTGCCGGTCTGCCCCGAGCCGGTAAACAGCAGATGGTCAAATTTAAGCTGCGAAAACGCAATGCCGACACCGCCGGTCTCGTCAAAAAACTGCAGCTTCTCGGGGGGAAAGTAGGCTGGCATGTGCCTGATCAGATACGCCGCCAGGTGGCGCGAGTTTTCGCTCATCTTCACCATGGCGCGGTTTCCCGCTGCAAAGATGTAAGACAACGGCACCAGGCTCAGATTGAGCGGAAAGTTCCACGGCACGATCACCCCGACCACGCCCAGCGGCTGGGCCAGCACCCGGTTGCTGGCACCAAAAAAGCTGCGCCAATCGACGGATCGGCGCTGCGGGCGCATCCAGCCGCGCAAGTGTCCCAGGATGTGGTCGATGCCGCTGACCGCCGGATACACCTCGGCCAGCAGTGTCTCGTGACGCGAACGGTGACCGTAGTCAGCGCTGATGGCGTCGCACAGCGCGTCCTGATGCTCGCGGATAAACCGCTGCAGCGTGCGCAAGTCGGCCTTGCGCTCTTGCAGCGTTGGCACCGGGTTTGCAAAATACGCTTGCCGCTGCAGCGCCAGCGCGTCATCCAGCGGTGTTTTTGGGGGAAGTGCGGGGTGTTTCATGGCGCTTTTCAGTTTAGGTCGGAACGACGCGACTGCCCCGCCAACCCGGCCAGATTGAACACCTCTCTCTAACTGCCACGGCGCTGCTCACGCAGCATGAACAGGTACAGCCCCTCCACCTTGTCGCGCGCCCAAGGCGTTTTGCGCAGAAATTTCAGGCTTGAATTGACGCTGGGCTCATGGCTGAAGCAGCGCACCGGTATGCGCTGGGCCAAACCCTCCCAGCCGTAATGGGACGACAAGGCCAGCACCATCGCCTCCAGCGTGATGCCATGCAATGGGTTGTGAATCTGTTTGGCTGGCGGCGCTGCGGGTTCTGGCAATGGGGGTGTCATGGCTTGGGCTATAGTTAATCAACTAAGGAGTTTTCGCAATGCGTCATTTTCTTCGTAATCGCTGGCTGCCTGCGCTGGCCATTGGTTTGGGTCTGGCTGGCTGCGGCCAGTCCAGCGGTCCAACGGTCAACACCACAGCAGCGCCTGCCGTTGCCGCCTCAGTGCCAGCCGCCAAGGTTGAAGTTGGCCTGGTCATGAAAACCCTGACCAATCCGTTTTTTGTCGAGATGGAAAAAGGCGCGCGTCGCGCCGAAAAAGAGCTGGACATCAACCTGACGGTCAAGACGGCCGCGCAAGAGACCTCCATCGAGCAGCAGATTCAGCTCATTGACGACCTGGTAGCCGCCAAAGTCAACGCCATTGTGATTGCCCCGGGCGACTCGCTGCGGCTGATACCGGCACTCAAAAAAGCAGCCGATGCCGGCATCAAGATCGTCAACATCGACAACCGGCTCGACATCGCCGGCCTCAAGCAGGCCGGGCTGCCCGCGGTGCCGTTTGTCAGTGTGGATAACGAGGCGGGCGCTTACAAGGCAGGCAAGTTTCTGGCCGAAGGCATCACGGCCCCCACCCAGGCCGCTATTCTGGAAGGCATTCGCAGCGCTGACAACGCCCGTCAGCGGGCACAGGGCGCGCTGCGCGGCTTGCAGGAAAACAAGGCCATCAAGGTGGTGGCCTCAGAGACCGCCAATTGGCAGATTGACGAGGCCTATACCGTCACCAAACAGATGTTTGCCAAGCACCCCAACATCAAACTGCTGTTTGCTGCCAATGACATGATGGCCATCGGTGCTGGCAAATACCTCACTGAGAGCAAGCGCAGCGCAGTCAAAGTGGCTGGTTTTGATGCCTTGAGCGAGGCGATTGCCGCCATCAAGGCCGGCAGCATGGTCGCCACCATTGATCAGCAAGCGGCCGAGCAGGGCTATCAGGGCGTGGCCCTGGCGCTGCGCTTGACCCGGGGCGAAACCGTGCCCGAGGTCACCATCATCGACACCCGGCTGGTCACGGCGGCATCCGCGCCTTGATGAGCGGCGGCGTTTGCCCCAAGTGATGGCAGCATGGAGTCCACGATCCTGGCGACGGACTGACTTGTGAAGTTGCGTTTCAACATCATCGCCAAGTTGTTGGCCTATTTGCTGCTGGCCGGGGTGCTGCCGATGATTTTGCTGGGGACCACGGCGTTTGAGGTATCCAAGCGCATCATCATCGAGCAGGCTGAAACAGAAAACACCCGTCTGCTGGCAAGTTTTTCTTCTTACCTTAAGCTCTATCAGGATCAGATCGAAGACCTGGCCGCCAATATTGCCGGCAATGCCAACATCGGGCAGGCGTTGCGCAACACCGCCGGGCATGCGGCCGACAGTTTTGAGGCGCTCGACACCCAGGCACAAATGGGCTATGCGCTCAACAATTATGTGCGTGTCAAGGGTCTGGTGTCGATCAACGTGTTTGCCCGCAATGGGGTGCGCTACCAGGTGGGGGAAACGCTCAATGTCAGCGCCGTGAACCCCAAGCTGGTCAACCAATTCCTCGACGACGCCAGTCGCGACAAGACACCGGTGTTGTGGCGCGGCATTCGCGACAACCTCAACACCCGCTCCAAACACCCCCGGGTGCTCACCGTGGTGCGGGCGATTCAGCATTTTTCACCCACCAGCGGCCAGTCTGACGTGGTAGGCGTGCTGGTGATCAGTCTGGACAACAGCATCATGCACAGTTTTCTGCAAGGTGCGCCGTTGCCTGCTGGAGCGCAGTTGATGGAGATTGACAGCCGGGGCAACATCGCGCTGCACTCGGATGGCCAGCGTGTCGGCCAGCCGCTGTCACCGGCGCTGCTGCAACTGATGCAAGCCCCCAGGCCGGTTTCGCAACTGGTGCTTGACGGCGAAGCTGTGCTGCTGCGCGTGGCGGCGCAACAAGACCGCAACAGCTTGCTGGCGGTGATCTCACCCCGCCAGATGCTGACGCAAAAGGTCAACCGGCTGGCGCTGCTGACCTTTGGTCTGGTGGCGCTGGCCTTGCTGTGCATGGTGGTGCTGGCCGCCTACTTTGGCCGCACCGTGGTCAAGCCCATTCGTGCCGTGTCGGACGGTTTTCGCCAGATTTCGGCCAACCCGCACGGGCAGCACAGCGCGTTGCAAGCCGGTGCTGCGCTCGATGAAATCGTACAACTGGTGCAAGGATACAACGACCACTTGAGCGCCTTGGAAACTCAGCGGGCGGCGGCTGAAGAACTGCAGCAGGCCAAGACGGTGGCCGAGACCGCCAACCAGGCCAAGAGCCGTTTTCTGGCCACCATGTCGCATGAAATTCGCACGCCCATGAACGGCATACTGGGCATGGCGCAAATGCTGCTGACGCCGCAGCTCAAGCCAGCGCAAGTGCAGCACTACGCCAAAACCATTTTGTCTTCCGGCCAGACACTGCTGACGCTGCTCAACGACATTCTGGATATTTCCAAGATCGAAGCCGACAAAATCCAGCTAGAAGCCAAGGCAACCCAGCCAGAGCGCCTGATGCGCGAAGTGCAAGCCCTATTTGCCAGCGCCGCCCAAAGCAAGCAGCTGCTGCTGGAACAACGCTGGCTTGGCCCCAGCGGTCAGCGCTACCTGCTTGACCCGCACCGGGTGCGTCAGATGCTGGCCAACCTGGTGGGCAACGGCATCAAGTTCACCGAGCAGGGCCATGTTCGCATTGAATGCGCCGAACTCAGCCGCGAAGGCGACATGGCGGTGCTGGAATTTGCGGTCAGCGACACCGGCGCCGGCATTCCGCAGGAATGCCTGGCGCAGTTGTTTCAGCCCTTCTCGCAAGCCGACAGTTCCACGACGCGCAAATTTGGTGGCTCCGGGCTGGGCTTGTCTATTGTGCGCAGCCTGGCTCGGTTGATGGGTGGCGATGCTGGTGTCAACAGCGAACCTGGCAAGGGTTCACGCTTCTGGTTTTGCATCAGGGCGGGGGTTGTCGATGTGGCGGCTGATGACGACGACCCGAGCCAGCCGATGCCGTTTGGAGCCAACGCACAGGCGCTGCCGGATGCCGCGACGCCAGCAGCGGACATCACTGCGCCAGCCACTGCATCAGCCACTGAGGCCACACCACTGGCAGGCCGGGTTCTGGTGGTTGAGGACAACCTGGTCAACGGCATGGTGATCGAGGCCTTGCTGACGCAACTCGGGCTCGACATGCGGCTGGTGGATAACGGGCAAAAGGGTCTGGAGGCCATCACGGCAGGCGAAAATCCGGACTTGGTTCTGATGGACATCCAGATGCCAGTGATGGACGGCTACACCGCCACCGAGGCCATCCGGCAGTGGGAAGCCCGCCATGGTCATCCCCGCGTACCCATCATCGCCCTGACCGCCGACGCGTTTGCAGAAGACCGGCAGCGCTGTTTTGCCGTTGGCATGGATGACTTTTTGACCAAGCCGATCGCCCTGGACACCCTCAGGGCCACGCTAACCAAGTGGCTGCCACTGAAAACCGCGCCATGAGCGCCCGCGCAACGCGGTGCGACAACACAAACAAGGTATTTATCTATGGAAGCGTTTCGCTGGGATTCCTGCTTTTTGACTGGCTTGCCCACCGTCGATGCGCAACACCACTATCTGGTGGACATCATCAACCAGTTTGGCGACCATTTGACGCAACCCCAAGGTGCCAGTCCCGAGGAAATCGAGCGGTTGCTGCAAGCGCTGGAGCACTACACCACCTACCATTTTCAGGACGAGGAAGAACTGATGGAGCGCTCTGGCATGGACGCACGCTACATCGATCACCACAAACGTGAGCACGCGCAGTTTTTGCAGGACGTGCTGGTCATGCACCACAGCCTCACCATTGACAGCCCTGACGAATCGCGCGCGCTGCTGAGCTTTTTGACCAACTGGCTGGCCTACCATATTCTCGGCTCCGACCAGCTAATGACCTGGCTGATCAAGGCAGCGCAGGCCGGCACCTCGGCCGATGAAGCCTTTGCTGCCTACCAAAAAACCCGAGACCCGGCTACCGCCACCCTGTTGCAGGCGATGAACCGGCTGGTGGCCCAGTTGTCGCAGCGTAGCCGTGAACTGCACGAACTCAACCAATCGCTGGAAGCGCGGGTTGCACAGCGCACACAAGAGCTGCGCGACATCAACGAACGCCTGGAAACCATGGCCATGACCGACGTGCTGACTGGCCTGCCCAACCGCCGCGCCGCCATGCGCGTGCTGGAGCGCGAATGGCACAACGCGTCGTGCCAGCAGACCACGCTGGGCTGCATGATGATCGATGCCGACGGCTTCAAAACCATCAACGACACCCATGGCCACGATGCCGGTGACGAGGTGTTGCGCCAACTGGCGCGCTGCCTGCGCGATGCGGTGCGAAACGACGATATGGTGTGCCGCCTGGGTGGCGACGAGTTTCTTATCATCTGCAGCAACACGCCGCTGTCAGGTGCACTGCTGCTGGCTGAAAAGGTGCGCGCTGAAGTCGCTGCACTGCGCGTGCCCGCAGGCAAAAGCCAATGGCAGGGCAGCGTCAGCATTGGCGTGGCTGCTTGCAAAACGCTGCAGTGGGGGGCAGAAGCCTTGCTCAAGGCCGCCGATGAAGGCGTGTATCTGGCCAAGGATCGGGGCCGCAATGCTGTAGCGAGTATTCAGCAGCCTTAAGTCACTCTTTATAATGTAGCTGCAAGTACTTTTCTGAATTGAGCTAGAGGCGGATATGTCTCATTTTTCGGTTCACGTATGCCGGGGAAATTTAAATCGCAGCCTCACCCGAAACCCACGCAAAGCCATTGCGATTGGAAAGATTGCCCAACCAGTAGCGCAAAGCGCTCATGCTGAACTGCTTTGAGCGGCTCACCCATTTAAAGCAACCGGCTTTGCCGGGGGATGGCTACTCATTACCTCTTGAGTGACGGTGTGGATGTACCGCCTCCGAGACCGGCCCATGATTTGTGGGATCAAATTTGCGGCGTGTTCATTTAACAGCCGAATTTTTATCGTTCGGTGTGTTCTCTAATGGGTAATTTGAACCCATCTATGGATGACAACTTGGTGCGAAATTTGATGCAACTGCTGCCACCAGTGGTGTCGCACAGCGTACCGAAGCCACCGGGCTCACTGTATTTTCGAACATCGACGCAATTGCAGACAAGACATTTCAGGACCCGTGGCTTGGCACACTGTTGCCCCAATTGGGGTGGTCACGGTAGCTTGGACAGCCACCGGGGTGGAATAAGCTAAAGCTGGTGCCGGGGGTTTGGCGTCTTGCTGGTGTTGGGCTTGGGTCCCAGCGCCCAAAGGCCGAGCTTTCTCATCAGTCTGCGGATGCGTCT
>JAIFMT010000004.1 GCA_020048295.1 Rhodoferax sp. | reverse complement strand
ATGGCCAACTTGCCCTTGAGTGCGAATGTGATGTTTCACACCGTGATGGCGACCAAAATGCCATTCGCCGGGCGTGGCTAGGTTATATTTATATAAAAAATATGTCTCTAGCCTATACTGGTATTGCGAAAGCAGCTATCTTTATTGATTAGTTCACCAACACTGCCGGGGTATTACCGCGCTCGGCAATGACACCAATCTCATAGACTGTTTCGCCCGCTGCACGAAGCGTGGCAGCACAAGCGGCCGCGTTTGCAGCGTCGATCACCACCACCATGCCAATCCCGTTGTTGAAGGTGCGGTTCATTTCGAAATCGTCAACGCCGGCTGTAGTTTGCAGCCAGGCAAACAGCTCGGTTTGGGGCCAGCTGCCTTTGACCAGATGCGCCGCCGTGCCCGCAGGCAGCACGCGTGGGATGTTTTCCAGCAAACCGCCGCCGGTGATGTGCGCCAGCGCCTTGATCGGGTGCTTGGCCAGCGCAGCGAGCACGTTCTTGACGTACAGGCGGGTTGGCTCCATCAGCGCTTGCCGGAAAGGCTGGCCGTCCAGCGTAGCAGGCAGGGTGCCGGCTGCGGCCGCGCGTTCGATGCACTTGCGCACCAGGCTAAAGCCATTGGAATGCACGCCGCTGGAGGCTAACCCCAGCACCACATCACCGGGTTTGACATCCGCACCGGTGAGGATCTTTGATTTTTCGACCGCACCGACCGCAAATCCGGCCAGGTCGTATTCACCCGCCGGGTACATGCCTGGCATCTCGGCGGTCTCGCCGCCAATCAGCGCGCAACCCGATAGTTCGCATCCCCGTGCAATGCCGCCGATGACGGCCGCAGCGGTATCGACATCAAGCTTGCCGCAGGCAAAATAGTCCAGAAAAAACAGTGGCTCGGCGCCTTGCACCAAGACATCGTTGACGCTCATGGCCACCAGGTCGATGCCCACCGTGTCGTGCATGCCCCACTCAAACGCCAGCTTCAGCTTGGTGCCCACGCCATCGGTGCCACTCACCAGCACGGGCTCCTGGTAGCGCTTGGGCACTTCAAACAGCGCACCAAAGCCGCCAATGCCTGCCAGTACACCCTCACGCAGGGTCTTTTTGGCGAGTGGCTTGATGCGCTCGACCAGCGCGTCGCCGGCATCAATGTCAACCCCGGCATCTTTGTAAGACAGGGCGGTGGAGGGTGTGCTGGAATGGGTCATGGACGAATGTCATTCAGGGTGGAACGGTGAACGGGCAGGCTCGCTAGCCCTTGAAAAGGCTGCCGGAGCCAGGCCCGATAGAATTTGGCCTGATTTTAGAGGTGGCACAGGCGTTACCTGACCCGGCCCCCGCTGAAACTTTTTAAGGCGATGGCTGTGCGCCACTTTTGACTCATTCAATGCAATTCACCGATACACAGAAAAGAGCTGTCGCCTGGGGCCTGGTGCTGCTGGCTCTGACCGGCATCCTGTGGCTGCTTGCCCCGGTATTGACCCCCTTTGTGGTGGCGGCCATTCTGGCCTATGCACTGACTCCAGTGGTGGATGTGCTCGACAAACTGGGTCGGGGCCGCTTGCCCCGGCTGTTGGCGGTGGTGCTGGTGGAACTGGTCTTTTTGCTACTGTTGCTGTCCATCGCGCTGCTCATCGTGCCCATCTTGCTCAAGCAGCTGCCGCTGCTGCGCGAACAGGTGCCGCCGTTGCTCGATCATTTCAATGCCGCGTTGGCGCCCAGGCTGGCGCAACTGGGGCTGCATGTGTCGCTCGATGTGGCCACCCTGAAGTCCTTTGTCATGGAGCACTTGAGCACCAACCTTGAAGACAGCGTGGGCCAGCTGCTGGCCTCTGCCAAATTTGGTGGCAGTGTGGCGCTTTCCTTGCTGGGTAATGCGGTGCTTATTCCCGTGGTGCTGTTTTACTTGTTGCTGGACTGGGCGCATTTCATCACGGTGCTGCGTGGCCTGATTCCGTCGCGCCTGAGCATCACGGTGGACAGCTTTGCTGCCGAGGCTGATGCCGTGCTGGGGCAGTACCTGCGCGGGCAACTGCTGGTGATGGGTGTGCTGGCCGTCTATTACAGCATCGGGCTGGCACTGTTCGGGCTTGATCTGGCGCTGCCGATTGGCGTGTTTACAGGGCTGGCCATTGCCATCCCTTACCTGGGCTTTGGTCTGGGGCTCATTTTGGCGCTGCTGGCTGGGTTTCTGGAGTTTGCCACGCAAGCCGGCCACGTCAGCGCCCTGTTGATGGTGACGGTGGTGTATGGCCTGGGCCAAATGCTGGAGAGTTTTTTCCTCACGCCACGGCTGGTGGGTGAGCGAATTGGTTTGCATCCGTTGGCGGTCATTTTTGCGCTGCTGGCGTTTGGCCAGTTGCTGGGCTTTGTCGGTGTGCTGGTGGCGTTGCCCCTGAGTGCCGTGCTGCTGGTGGCCATTCGCCGTTTGCGTAGCACTTACCTGGCCAGCGCCCTGTACCGCGAATCATGATGCAGCAACTGGCGCTTGACCTGGGGCTGGCCAGCCGCCCGACGCTGGCCAATTTTTTTGTTGGTCCGAATGCGCAGGCGCATCAACACCTGAGCCTTTGGCTGGGTCAACCGTGTGTCGCGACTGTGATGCGCTCGCCGGTGTCCACTTACCTGTGGGGGGGCAGCGGCAGCGGCAAGACGCATTTGTTGCAGGCGGTGCATGCCGGCCTGCAGGCACAAGGTCAGACCGCCGGATGGCTGAGTGCCAGCGCGTCGGGCACGCCCGACTTCGACGAACGCTGGGCCGCCGTGCTGATGGACGATGTGCATGCCTTGGATGCCAGCCAGCAGCACTTGGCATTCAACTGGTTCATCAACGCCCAGACCCGGCAAATCGCCGTGATTGCCGCAGGCAGCCTGCCGCCGGCCGACCTGAAACTGCGTGACGACCTGCGCACCCGGCTTGGCTGGGGTCATGTGCTGGCCCTGCAGGTGCTGGGTGAGTCACAGCGCCGCGAGGTGCTGCGCGCCAGCGCACAGGGCCGCGGCCTGACCTTGAGCGACGAGGTCATGGATTTCATGTTGACTCGCTTCAGCCGCGATCTGGGTAGCCTGATGGAACTGCTAAATCTGATCGATGGCTACGCCCTGCAGACGCAGCGCGCCATTACCATTCCCCTGATCAAAACCATGATGGACAACGCACCGTGATGAAACTGGCTCTGTTTGACCTTGACCACACGCTGATTCCGATTGACTCTGACTACGAGTGGGGCGTGTTCACCACCGCGCTGGGCTGGAACGACGCCGCCGAATTCAGCCACCGCAACGAGGCGTTTTACGCCCAGTACAAGGCAGGTACCCTGGATATTCATGAATACATCCGCTTTGCCACACGCGCCCTGTGTCTGCATGGTGCTATTCAATCTGAAGCTACTCACGCACTGTTCATGAGGGATGTAGTGCAAAAAGTCATCAAACCACAGGCGATTGACCTGGTGCGAAAACATCAGGCGGCCGGTGATGCGGTGATCATCGTCACTGCCACCAACGAATTTGTGACGCGTGCCATTGCACAGACGTTTGGAGTCGCCGATCTGATGGCAGTGAACCTTGCGCGTGACCCGCAAACCGGCTGGTTCAACGGCGAAATCTTGGGTACGCCGTCGTTTCGTGAAGGCAAGGTGACCCGCGTGCAAGAGTGGTTAGCCGAGCGGCAGTTGGGCTGGGACGATGTGGAAAGCACGTTTTACTCGGATTCCATCAACGACCTGCCGCTGCTGGCGCATGTGGCGCATCCCGTAGCCACCAACCCCGATGCCCGCTTGCGCGCCATTGCGACGGAGCGCGGCTGGCGCATACTCGACCTCTTCGAGTGAATGCGGTTCGCTTGAATTTGCGCTCGACGCAAGCCTTTTTGGACAACAACAATGATTAAACGATTGATCAACAAACTGCTTGGCAAAGCACCCCCGCCACCCCCCAACCCTTTTGGCAAGCGCGAAGAAGTGGGACCCGAGGTGCATGGCATCAACCCGCAACTGGTCGATGATCGTGCGCAAAATGTCTTGCGAACGCTGAAAAGCGCGGGTTTCGAGGCCTTCATTGTCGGCGGTGCGGTACGTGACCTGATGCTCGGTCTGGCCCCGAAAGACTTTGACGTGGCGACCAACGCCACGCCTGAGCAAGTGAAAAACCTGTTTCGCCGTGCCTTCATCATTGGACGGCGCTTTCGTATCGTGCATGTGGTGTATGGGCGGGGTCGCGAGCACGAGGTGATCGAAGTCTCGACCTTTCGCGCCTACCTTGACAATGCCGCCGCCGAACAGGTGGCTGGCAACGAAAAAACCAGCAAGAGCGATCTGGTTGGCATGAAGCACGCGGTGGACTCCACCGGCCGGGTGCTGCGCGACAACGTCTGGGGGCCGCAAGAAGAAGATGCCGCGCGGCGCGACTTCACCATCAACGCCATGTATTACGACCCCGACCGGCAAATCGTCGTCGATTACCACCATGGCATCAAAGATGCCAAGGCGCGCCTGATCCGCATGATTGGTGATGCTGCCACCCGCTACCGCGAAGACCCGGTGCGCATCATCCGGGCCGTGCGTTTCGCTGCCAAACTCAACGCGCTGGGCTTTACGCTCGACCCGAAAACCGCCACGCCGCTGGTCAAATCACGCGAGCTGCTGGCCGACGTGCCACAAAGCCGTTTGTTTGACGAAATGCTCAAGCTGTTGCAAACCGGGCATTCGCTGGCTTCCATTGCGCAGCTCAAGGCACTGGGCATGGCGCAAGGCATTTACCCGCTGCTCGACGTGGTGGTGGAGCGCGCCGACACCGCGTTTGTCAAGTCCGCGCTGCAAGACACCGACCGCCGAGTGGGTGAAGGCAAGCCGGTGGCGCCCAGCTTCTTGCTTGCCTGCGTGCTCTGGTCTGACGTGCGCGATGGCTGGGCGCAGCGCATCGTCAACCAACAGCACGCGCACCCGGCTCTGATGGATGCCATTGAAGACGTGTTTGCAGCGCGTATTGGTGACGTGTCGGGGCGTGGCAAGCTGGCTGGTGACATGCGTGAAATCTGGTTGATGCAGCCGCGTTTCGAGAAGCGTGTGGGCAGCGCGCCGTTTGGTTTGGTCGAGCAGCCGCGTTTTCGGGCCGCCTTTGATTTCATGCGACTGCGCGCAGAAAACGGCGAGTTGGACGAGGTGCTGTCAGACTGGTGGGAAGAGTTCAGCCTGGCTGACGACAACCTGCGTCGTGACATGGTCGATGCGGTGCGGCAGGAGCAGTCGCTTCGACCCAAACCCGCGCGTGCACCGCGTGCCCACAAGACCGTTCGCAGTGCATCACTGCCCGCAGCGCATCTTGACGCTGCCGGGCAGGAGGCCTCAGCGACATCTCCCGATGCTGCCAGCTCCAGTGTCCAGGACGGCGCAGTGCCACCTGCCGGCGCAGCCGACGCACCGAAAAAGCGTCGCCGCCGCCGCCGCAGTTCAGGGCCAGCGGGGGGCGGCCCAAGCGATGCCAGTAGCGCTCCAACAGAACTTCCTTTCTGATGGTGCGGGCCTTCATTGGTTTGGGTGCCAACCTGGGTGAGGCGGCTGCCACCGTTGAGTGGGCCATGCAGCAGTTGGCCGGGCTAACAGCGACCACCCGGGTCGCCCAGTCGAGTCTTTACCGCAGTGTCCCGGTGGATGCCCCTGGGCCCGATTACATCAACGCCGTGATGGCCATCGACACCGATCTGACGGCGCATGAGTTGTTGCAGTCACTGCAGCACATCGAGCAAGTGGCCGGGCGCGAGCGCCCCTGTCGCAACGCGCCTCGCACGCTGGACCTGGATTTGCTGTTGTACGGCGATGCCTGCCTGAATACCCCCGCGCTACAGGTACCGCATCCGCGCATGTGGCAGCGGGCTTTTGTGTTGCTGCCGTTGGCAGAGATTGCGCCGGATCGGATCTCTGCAGCGCAACTGCAGGTGGTGCAGGTGCAGTCGGCAGTCCGCCTGTCTCATCCTGGAGCGCCAGAACACGGGGTCAATCAAGTGGCTGAGGTTAAAAAATAAGAAGCGCTTTTGATGCCCACAAAGGTCAGCAGCAGGGAGCCGAACAAATGCAGGGCCGTGGTGCCAAAGGCCAGCAAAAAGCGCTGCTGACCCACCATGCCAACCACCTCCGCCGAAAAGCTTGAAAACGTGGTCAGCGCACCCAGAAAACCGGTGATGATGGCCAGTCGCCATGCCGGGTCAAGCTGCGGCAGTGCCTGAAAAACGGCTACTGCCACACCGATGGCATAGCCGCCGATCAGGTTGGCTGCCAGCGTGCCCCAGGGAAGCACAGCCCCTGGGTTGAGCCACAACCCAAGCCCCCAGCGTGCCAGCGCGCCGATGCAGGCACCAATGCAGATTGCGATGACGGAAAGCATTGTGGATGGCCTGCGGCGTAAGCGGGGTGGATCGGACGCAAGTGTTGCTGTGGCCTAAGCGGGCAGCGATGCCTGTCAGCCTATTTTTTGGCGGTGCTGGCGGCACTGGCCGGCGCCTTGGCCGCCGCACCTTTGTCTGCCTTGCCGCCTGGCGCTTTGGGAACTGTCGCCTTGAACGGCTCGCCGTTGACCGTCAGACCTTCTGCAGAAAACTTTGCAGCATTGACATCACCAACGCCTTTGACGCGACCGACAAAGTCTGTCCAATCCTTGAAACTGCCTTTCTTGCGTTCGTCGAGGATTTTGCTCGACGTGCCCGGGCCAATACCTTTGATGCTGTCAAGTTCAGCCACACTGGCTTTGTTGACATCGACAGCGGCCAGACAAGCCACTGCGTACAGCATGGCCACCAGGGCCAGAAATTTCTTGAACATGTGCAGACTCCCAAGTTAGTAAATTCGTCAAACCGATTGCATCATAGCCAGGCGTGGCTGGGGCAGATGGCGCTTTTTGGGTTCATTGACCAGCACCGTGCTGGCAAGTGCCGTCTCAGGCAGTTCGCGCCAGGTGTTGCACGTAGTTGGCCACGCCGGTCTGCACATCGGCAAAGGCATGCTGGCAGCCCACAGCGCGCAGCGCGCTCAGGTCAGCCTGGGTGTAGCACTGGTATTTGCCGCGCAGGGCATCCGGAAACGCGATGTAGTCAATCAGCCCGCGCGCGGTGAGTTCGTCGAGCCCCAGTGGCGGCAAGCCTTCAAGGTGGCGCAGACTATTGACCACGCTGCTTGCCACATCGTTGAACGGCTGGGCGCGCCCGGTGCCCAGGTTAAAGATGCCCGAGATGCCCGGGTGATCAAAAAACCAGAGGTTGACCGCCACGACGTCGTCGATATAGACGAAGTCGCGCATTTGCGAGCCAGCCGGGTAACCCCCGTATTCGCCAAACAATTTGACCCGACCATCGGCCATGAACTGGTTGAACTGGTGAAACGCCACGCTGGCCATGCGACCCTTGTGCTGCTCGCGCGGGCCATACACGTTGAAATAGCGAAAGCCCACCACCTGCATGGTTTTGCCGGCCATGGCACGGCCAAAGTCCAGACCGCATTCGCGGCGCATTCGTTGGTCAAACAGCAGTTTGGAGTAGCCATAGACGTTGAGCGGACGCTCAAAACGGGGCTCTTCCTTGAAGCTGTCGGAGCCGCCGTACGTGGCTGCACTCGATGCATACAACAGACGCGCGCCGCGCTTCTGGCAGGCATAAAACAATTGCACCGAGGTGGCGTAGTTGTTTTGCATCATGTATTTGCCGTTGGGTTCCATGGTGTCGCTGCAGGCACCTTCGTGAAACACGGCCTCAATCTGACCGTAGCTGCCGCTGGCGTAGTCGTCGTAGAAAACATCGGCATCGATGTAGTCCGAAATCTGCAGGTCCGCCAGGTTGCGAAACTTGTCGCCCTGTGTCAGGTCATCCACGGCGATGATGTCGGTCAGCCCGCGGGCGTTCAGGCCTTTGATCAGATTGGCACCAATAAAGCCGGCTGCGCCGGTCACAACGACTCGGGTCATGCAAATAACTCCTCATAAGAAACGGTGGCGGTACCAAATTTTCCCACCACCAGACCACCCGCCCGGTTGGCCAGTGGCAAAGCATCGCGCAGACTCAAGCCTGCTGCAACCATGGCGGCCAGCGTGGCAATCACTGTATCGCCAGCACCAGTGACATCAAACACCTCGCGTGCCTGGGCGCTGACGCTCAAGCAGCCATCGGCGTCAAACAGCGTCATGCCTTCTTCACTGCGCGTCAGCAGCAGTGCCTGCAGACCAAGTTGCGTGCGCAGTTGCTGGGCTTTACCCTGCAGATCAGCCTCGTTGCGCCAGTGGCCAACCACTTGTTGCAACTCGGCCCGGTTGGGGGTGATCACGGTGGCATCCTGATAGCGCGAGTAATCAACCCCTTTGGGGTCGATCAGGATGGGCTTGCCCAGTTCGCGGGCGCGGGCGATCATGTCGCTGACATGGGCCAACCCGCCTTTGCCGTAGTCCGAAAACAGCACTGCATCGTGGTGGGGTAACAGGTCAACAAAGCGGGCAGTTTGCGAGGCCAGCACCTCGGTTTGGGGGGTGTTTTCAAAGTCCAGCCGCAACAACTGCTGCTGGCGGCCGATGACACGCAGCTTGACGGTGGTTTTAAGTTCTGCGTCGCGGCCAAAATGGGCCTGAATGCCGGTTTTCGCGACCAGCGCTTCGAGTTTGCGGCTGGCTTCATCGTCACCCACCACCGTCAGCAGCGACGACTGGGCACCCAGTGTGATCAGGTTGTAGGCCACATTGGCCGAGGCTCCCATGCGCTCTTCCTCATGCGTCACCCTGACCACCGGCACCGGCGCTTCAGGGCTGATGCGGTCCACGGCACCGTACCAGTAGCGGTCGAGCATCACGTCGCCCACCACCAGCACCCGGGCGGCCTGCAGCATCTTGAGGGTGGGTGTCATAGTTCTTCGATGCGTCGGCTGGGGTAGCTGTCCCAGGTCTGACACCCCGGGCATTGCCAAAAATGCTGCATTGCTTCAAAGCCGCAGGCGGCGCAGCGGTAGCGTAGCAATGGTTTGGCCGCGTGATCAAGCGCGCGTTGCACCTGTGGATGAAATTGCTCGTGCTCGAGCTTTTCACCGGCCAGCCATTTCGTAGCTGCCACCAGCGAGGGCTGATGTTCCAGATGGCGTGCATACCAATCGCGTGCGCTGCTGTCGCTGGTTGGGCTTTGCGCCGATAGTTTGACCAGTGCCTCCAGCAAGTCCAGCGATGGACTTTCTTCATACAGCGCTTGCAGTCGAGCGAGCACTGGTGTCGCTTGATGGCAGGCCAGGGCCATCTCAGCCAGCGGCCCGGCGATCAGGGAGGTGGCCGCAGGCGCGCTGTCCAGCGCCTCCATCAGCGCCAGCAAGGCCAGAGTTGCGTTGTCTGTGCCGGCCAGCAACTGCGCCATTTCAAGGCGTGGACGGGCAGCGTCCGGGGCACGTTTGGTTGCGGCACGAAGCAGTTCCAGTGCCGTTTGCGCATTGCCTTTTGTTAACTGTTCACCCGCCTGCTCGCACAGGTAGTGCGCCAGTCGGTGGCTGAAACTGCCGTGGCTGGCAAACTCAAGTTTTTCAGCTATTTGCGTCGCGAGTGTCCAGTCGCGGCTGCGCTCGCAATTGGCCAGCAACGCCAGTCGCGCTTCAACTTCAAAGGGTGTCCCCTCGAGCTTTTGTAGCGCCGCTTCGGCCCGGTCCAGCAAGCCCGCTTTCAGGTAATCCAGCGCCAGTGCGTGTTGGGCACGATGCCGGTCATCCTGGCTCAGGTCGGCGCGCGACAGCAGGTGTTCATGCACGCGCACGGCACGCTCGTACTCGCCACGGCGGCGAAACAGGTTGCCCAGCGCAAAGTGCAATTCGGAGGTGTCGGGGTCGCTCTGCACCGCCTCAATGAAGGCATCAATGGCCTGGTCCTGCTGTTCGTTGAGCAGGTAGTTGAGACCCTTGAAATAGGCTTTGGGTGCCTGACGGTTTTCCAGGCGCACCTGGCGCAAATCGAAGCGCGATGCAAACCACCCCAGTACAAACGCCAGAGGCAAACCCAGCAACACCCAACTCAGGTCAAATTCCATCGGCGTAGGCCGGTGCGGCAGCGTTCAGAGGTGTGCTAGCGGGCAACGAGCCTGCTGCGCCAATGCTGGCGCCTGGAGGGGTTGCCGCTTGCAAGGCTTCATGGGTGCGTGATATTTTGCGCTGGCGCCACCACCAAGGCACCATGCCCAGCACGCCAGCCACTACCCCTGCCGCAAAGGCGGTGAGTACCACCAGCACCTGCGGGGCTGACCAGGCGTTGCCAAAGAAAAAATGCACGGTGGTGTTTTGCTGATTGTTCAACGCAAACGCAAACAGTGTAAAAAAAATGGCTGCCTTGAGCACCCACTTGAGCAGCCACAGGATGTGCTTCATCGGTATGTCCCCAAAGAGGAACAAATTCTAGCGGTCAGCACGTTGCCTGGTGTCGTGGTGAAAGTTGCCAGCCTGAAGGTCTCAGGCAGGAGGTCGCTGCATGAGCTCGACCGTACGCTGATCGACATCTTCACGCAAGGCTTTGCCGGGCTTGAAGTGCGGCACACGCTTTTCGGGAATGGCCACACTTTCGCCACTGCGCGGGTTGCGCCCCATGCGGGGTGCCCGGTGGGTGACGGAAAAACTGCCAAAGCCACGAATCTCGATGCGGTGTCCGCGAACCAGAGCGTCATTCATGGCATCCAGAATGGCCTTGACGGCAAATTCGGCATCGCGCTGCGTCAGTTGGGCAAAGCGTGCCGCGAGTTCTTCAACGAGGTCGGATCGGGTCATGATGGCGCTCAGATGTGGAAGATGGGGACAAGTCGCGCGAATCAAGCAGCCGAGCAAAAAACGACCGGTGCGCGAGGGCTGCCGGTCGTTGTTTGCGCTGCGGGCAATAACGGTTTAGCTATTGTGGTCGAGCTTGGCGCGCAGCAACGCACCCAGGCTGGTGGTACCAGCGTTCTCGCGGGCCGACTGCTGGCTCAGCGTGGCCATGGCTTCGTTCTGGTCAGCGGCATCCTTGGCCTTGATGGACAACTGGATGTTGCGCGTCTTGCGATCGACATTGACCACCACAGCGGTGACTTCGTCGCCCACCTTGAGCACGTTGCGGGCATCTTCCACGCGGTCGCGGCTGATCTCTGAGGCGCGCAGGTAGCCCAGCACGTCGTCGCCGAGGTCAATTTCAGCGCCCTTGGCATCCACTGTTTTGACCTTGCCGGTGACCACGGCACCCTTGTCGTTGATCGACGAGAAGGT
>JAIFMT010000190.1 GCA_020048295.1 Rhodoferax sp. | reverse complement strand
TTGGCCCAAGCCGCTGATGTGGTCAATCCACCACCCGCCAAGACCATCACTGGCGAGGTACTGGAAACCGAGGACGTTGATATGTACACGTACCTACGCCTGAAGACCAAAGACGGTGAGCGCTGGGCGGCGGTCAACCTGAGCGCTGTCAAAAAGGGCAGCCAGGTGACCATCAGCAATGTAATGGTGATGGAAAACTTTGAAAGCAAGGCGCTTAAGAAGACCTTTCCACTGATTCTGTTTGGCACCGTTGGCTCCAGCGGTGGCGTAGCCGCGGTCAACCCGCACGCAAGCATGGGCAAGCCGGCCGGCATCGGCCCGATCAAGGTGGCCAAAGCCAGCGGCGCGAATGCCTATACCGTGGCTGAACTGATGGCCCAGACCGCCAAGCTCAAGGACAAATCCGTGCGCGTCAGCGGCAAGGTCGTCAAATTCAACGGCAGCATCATGGGCAAGAACTGGCTGCACCTGCAAGACGGCACTGGCGCGGCAGGGGCCAACGACATCTTGGTCACCAGTGCCGCCATGGCCAAGGTCGGCGACGTGGTCACGGCGGCGGGCACGCTGCGCACCAACAAAGACTTTGGTGCTGGCTACACCTACAAGGTGCTAATCGAAGAGGCCGAGCTGAAGCCATGATTGCTTCTAACAACATAGCTGGTAGCGCAATAAATATAAGGGCTACAAGCTGATTTGATCATTAAATTTATGGACTTCTGGAGCGGCATGGCCACCGGCCTGGCGCTGATTGTGGCGATTGGCTCACAAAACGCATTTGTGCTGCGCAGCGGCATCCGGCGTGAGCATGTGTTGCCCATTGTGGCGTTTTGCGCGCTGTCCGATGCGTTGCTGATTGCTGCAGGCATTGGAGGCGCAGGCGTGCTGATTCGCGGCAACACCGCGCTGATGCTCCTCACGCGCTATGGTGGCGCGGCATTTCTGGCAGCGTATGGGGTGCTGGCTGCGCAGCGCGCCTGGCGGGGCGAGCAGCTGGCGCTGCAACACAGTGGCTCGGTAAAGCTTGGCGCAGCGCTGGCGGCGTGCTTTGGCTTTACTTTTTTGAACCCGCATGTGTATCTGGATACGGTCGTGCTGCTGGGCTCGATCGCCAACCAGCGACCCGACCCCGGGCGCTGGCTGTTTGGCGCGGGTGCCGCGCTAGGCAGCGTGCTGTGGTTTTCAATGCTGGGTTTTGGCGCACGCTTTCTGGCCCCATTGTTTCAAACCACCCGCGCCTGGCGCGTGCTCGACAGCCTGATTGCACTGACCATGCTCAGCATGGCGCTGGCGTTGCTGTGGCCCTAATTGGCATGGGCGGCGCAAAATCCACCCTGAAAATGATGCTTTGTAGGAGGGGCGCCCTCGCCGCGAATGCGATTGCCAGAGTTCGCGGCGAGGGCGCCGCTCCTACAGATTATCCTGTAGCGTTTCGCATCAAAGCTTCAGCGGCTGGCCTTCAAACTCGGTATTGAGCACCACCGTGCTGGTGGTGCGCGCCACGCCGGGAACCGACTTGATCTGGTACAGCACGCCCTCCAGATCACGCGCATGGGCAGTGCGCACTTTGGCCAGAAAGTCGTACTCGCCCGCCACGCTGTGCAACTCTTGCACCGCCGCGATCTCGCGCAGGCGCGGCGCAATCTCGCGGCAATGGACACCGCCGTCGTTGCGGATGGCCACAAAGGCGGTGAAGTTCAACCCCACTGCTTGATGGTCCAACTGCAGCGAAAAGCGCTGAATCACGCCGCGCTCGAGCAACTTCTTGACGCGCTCGTGTACGGCAGCGGTGGAAAGCGCCACCTCAACACCCACATCGGCGTAAGAACGTCGGCTATCAGCACCCAATGCAGAAATAATTCTTGCATCCATGTCGTCAATCTGGATATTTTCTTTAGATAGTGGCATTTTGGGATATTATTTCGTTGTCGCTACTGTTGCCAATAAATTTTACGGAGAATTGACCAAAATGCCTATGAATATTCAGACCATGACGGGCAAACACGGTTGGTTGCCGCTGGCGACGGCCTTGCTGCTGGTCTATATCGTCTGGGGCACCACCTACTTTGCCATCAGCGTGGCACTGCAGGGCATGCCGGCGCTGTGGCTGAACGGCACACGCTTTGCGCTGGCCGGCGTGCTGATGCTGGCGTGGGCCCTGTGGCGCGGCGAGCGCCTGCCCACCGCGCGGCAGTGGCGCAATGCCGGCCTGGTTGGCGCACTGATGGTGTTTGGGGCCATGACGCTGGTCATGCTGGCGCAAAGCCACGGCATCGGCTCAGGCTTGATGGCCACCGTGGTCACCACCATGCCGATGTGGCTGGCGCTGTGGACGCGCCTGGGCGGTGAGCGTGTGCCGCTGACCAGCTGGATTGGCCTGGGTCTGGGTGTGGCCGGGGCCGCGCTGTTGTCGCTGGAAGGCGACTTTTCGGCGAGTTGGATCGGGGCACTGGCTGCCTTTGGCGCGCCGCTGTGCTGGAGCCTGGGTTCCTACGCTTCACGGCGGCTGGACCTGCCTGGCCCGGCCATGGCCGCTGCGGCCCAGTGGCTGTTGGGCGGTGCACTGGGGCTGGGGCTGGCGGCCTGGAGCGAACCGGTGGCCGGGCTGCTCCAGGCCAGCGCAGAGGCCTGGATGGCCTGGGCTTACCTGCTGGTGTTTGGTACGCTGATCGCGCTCAACGCCTATCTGTGGCTGTTGCAAAACACCACAGCGGCGCTGGCAGGCAGTTACGCGTTTGTGAACCCGGCGGTGGCGCTGTTGGTGGGCGCTGGCGTGGGTCACGAGCAGCTTGACGGCTGGGTGTTCGTGGCGCTGCCGCTGATCGCCGCAGCCCTGGGCATGATCATGTATGGCCCGGCGCTGCGACGTGCTTTGCCGGGACTGCCCTCGACCGGCAGCCTTGGTGCAACTGTTTCGCGCTAGTGGTAGCCTTAAGCCTGCGGCTAGCCCGACCAGCGCCTGCCGGCAACCGCCCCTAGAATCCGACCCTCCCCATTCTCTTTTGCGCAGTAACGGCGCAACCCCATGACCCTGACTGGCCTGATCGTGCGCTATGTGCACCAGAACTGGCGCCCCTATTTGTTGGCGGCGCTGATGCTGGCGTCGGTGAGCGCGCTCACGGTTTTCATTCCGCGCCAGGTCGGCCATATCGTGGACGCGCTGGCTGCCGGGCACTTGGACAACGCTTCACTGCTGGCGCAATTGGGCTGGCTGGTTTTGGCCGGGGTGTTGATCTATTTTTTGCGCGTGGCCTGGCGGCTGCAATTGTTTGCCGCCAGCTATCGCCTTGGGGCCGAGTTGCGCACCCGCCTGTATGCGCGGCTGTGCCTGCAAGGCCCCCACTTTTTTGACCAGCGTGGCACTGGCGACCTGATGGCGCAGGCCACCAATGACATCGACGCCGTGGAAATGGCCTCGGGTGAAGCCATGCTGGCCGGGTTTGACGGCACGCTGACTCTGGTGCTGGTGCTGGCCATGATGACTCTGGGCATTGATTGGCGACTGGCGGCGGTGGCGTTGTTGCCTTTTCCCTTCATGGGCCTGGCGTTCTGGCGCATCTCCTCCCACATTCATCAGGCCTCCAAAGAATCACTGGAATGTTTTGGCAAGCTCAATGACCATGTGCAGGAGACGCTTACCGGTGTGCGCACCTTGCGCGCGCTGGGGCTAGAGCAGCGCAGTGCCGCACGCTTGTCCGAATTGGCCGAAAACGCCGCCCGTGCCAGCCTGCAAGCGCAGCGTTGGGAGGCCGCGTTCGAGCCCGCCGTGGGCATTGCGCTGGTGGTGGCCACGGTACTCACCCTGGGGCTGGGCGGCGTGCTGGTCTGGCAGGGGACACTGACCATTGGCGCGCTGACAGCGTTCAGCATGTACCTGGGGCAATTGATCTGGCCGATGTTTGCCGCTGGCTGGGTGCTGTCTTTGATGGAGCGCGGGCGCGCTGCCTGGGGGCGTCTGCAACCGACGCTGACAGCGCCACTGTCGATGGACGACCACGGCACGCAAACCCAGTTGCCTGCAGGTGCCCTGACGTTCAACAATGTCTCGTTTTCGTATCCGGGTCATCAGGCGCTGGCCCTGTCAGGCATCCATCTGCGGGTGCAAGCCGGGCACACGCTGGGCGTGGTGGGTGCCACGGGTGCTGGCAAATCCAGCCTGCTGCGGTTGATTTTGCGCCAGTACGCTCCCAACCAAGGCCACATCAGCTGGGGCGACCCTGCGCTGGCGGATTACACGCTAGACAGCTTGCACCAGGCGCTGAGCTGGGTGCCGCAAGAGCCATTTCTGTTTTCGGCATCGGTTGCCGAGAACATTGGGCTGGCCCGGGCTGACGCCACGCGCACCGAGATCGAAAACGCCGCGCGGCTGGCCTGCATCGACGATGACATCGCCCGCATGCCGCAGGGCTACGACACACCGGTCGGCGAGAAGGGTATTTCCCTCTCGGGCGGACAGCGCCAGCGCGTGGCGATTGCGCGGGCGCTGCTGGCCGATGCATCGCTGTTGCTGCTCGACGATGCCTTGTCGGCCGTGGACACCCAGACCGAGACCAGTATCTTGCAGCATCTTCTGGAACTGCGCCAAAGCCGCCAGGACAAAACCACGATCATCGTCAGCCACCGCCTGAGCGCGGTGATGGATGCCGAGCACATTCTGGTGCTGGGAGACGGGCGCATCGTCGAGCAGGGCAACCATGCCAGCCTGGTTGCGCTGGGCGGCTGGTACGCAGCCCAATGGCGCTACCAACAATTACAAGCGAGTCTGGATGCCGACTGAAGCCCCACCCCAAGCACGCAACACGCGCCAGGCCATTGCCCTGCTGCTGCACGCGGCCCGATCAGAGCAGCAGCATGTCTGGAAGGGCGGTATCTGGCTGGTGGTGGCGGCGCTGCTCGAAGCCGCCGGCCCCCTGCTGGGCAAGTACTTCATTGACCACACGCTGATCCCACGCCGGTTTGATTTGCTGGAAGTCGGCGGCTTGCTCGGCGCCATCCTGTTGACGGGGGCCATTGCCAGCGTCATCCGCTACACCCAGTTGACGCGGCTGGCCGGTGTGGCCATGCGCTCGGTGCGGCGCTTGCGCGAAGAAGTCTATGGCCATGTGCTGCGCCTGCCAATGGCTTTTTTTGACAAGGCCATCACCGGGCAGTTGGTCAGCCGGGTCACCAATGACACCGAACAGGTGAAGAACCTCTACGTGCAGGTGCTGTTTGTGATGCTCGACAGCAGCATCGTGGTGCTGGGTGCGTTTGCTGCCATGGCCTGGCTGGACTGGCGTTTGATGCTGATTGTGCTCACGCTGGTGCCTGCGGTGGTGGTGATCGTCTGGTTCTACCAGCGCTGGAGCGCGCCTGCCGTGTCACGCGCGCGGCAAAAGCGCAGTGACATCAATGCCCAGATGTCAGAGTCGATTGCCGGCATGCCAGTGCTGCAGGCCAGCAACGCGCAGGCGCGATTTCGGCAGAAGTTCGATGCCACCAACCAGCAACACCTGGAGGCCCGCATCGCCGAGATGCGCGTCAACGCCTGGTTGCTGCGCCCGATGCTCGACTTGATCAATGTGTTGTTGCTAGTCGCCGTGATTTACAGCTTTGGCCAAAGTGCCATCAGCGGGCTACAGATTGGCGTGCTTTACGCCTTTGTGAGTTACCTGGGCCGGGTGGTGGATCCGTTGATCCAGATTACCTTGCAGTTTGGGCAGTTGCAACAGGCCGTCGTGGCAGCCGCCCGGGTCGATGCACTGCTGCAAGAACAGCGCCCGCAAGCGGTGGCGGGGCCCGAGCGGATTTCTCACGGTGCGGTGCGCATCGCCCATCTCACCTTTGGCTACAGCGCTGAGGTCACGGTGCTGCACGACCTGAGCCTGGAGATTCCCGCCGGTGGTTTTTACGGCCTGGTCGGGCACACCGGCAGCGGCAAATCCACCTTGCTCAGCCTGTTGCTGCGCTTTTACCAGGCGCAAGCCGGGGACATCAGCGTCGATGGCATCCCTCTGGCCCACTTCAGCGACGCGCATTTTCGCGCTGACGTGGGCCTGGTGCCGCAAGACCCATTTTTGCTGGCGGCCAGCGTGCGTGAGAACATCGCCATGGGCCGCCCGATTGCCGACGGCGACCTGCAGGCGGCCGCACGCGCCGCGCATTGCCACGACTTCATCATGCAACTGGAGCAGGGCTACGACACCTTGCTGGGCGAAGGCGGCGCGCGCCTGTCGGTGGGGCAGAAGCAGCTGATTGCCGTTGCCCGTGCCCTGGCAGGCAAGCCACGCATTCTGTTTCTGGATGAGGCCACCGCCCACATTGACAGCGAGACCGAGCAGATCGTGCAACTGGCCTTGTCTGAGTTGCACGGCCGGGTGACGGTGATTGCCATTGCCCACCGCCTGTCCACCATCCGTGGGGCCGACTGCATCGTGGTGCTCAACCACGGCCGCATCCATGAGCAAGGTCGGCATGAGGACTTGATGGCGATACCGCAAGGGGTTTATCAGCGGCTGTATTTGTTGCAGCAACTGGAGGCCTAACGTCGTGCTGCCCCTGCGTATACTCCTGCCATGAATCTCGAAAAGGTTGTTTTTGGTTTCTTCATCATTCTGGCTTGCACGCTGAACTTTGGTTTTTTCATTGGCGACATTGACCGGGTCGATCTGCATCATCCGATGGAACTCGGTGTCGCCTTGGCTGTGAATTTGATCGCCACGGTACTCAAGTTTGGTGACCGCACGCACTTGGGTGCGACCCACCTGGCAACCTCGCTGGTTGCAAGCTTGCAGCTCATTGCCGCCTCGGTGGTCTGGATGGTTCATGTGCACTTTCACGCACTCAGCATGGACTCGTACTCCATGTCGACCGTGGTGTCGCTGTCGGGCGGCGCACTGGTGGCCAACCTGGTGTCGGTGACCTTGTTGATCGGGGAAACCCTCAGACAAGGCCGCTGAGCGGGCTCAAGCGCAGCGCACGGCATAGCGCCTGGGTACACATGAACGATATCCTGTTCCTTGTCCTGCGCCGCATGCGGGCGCCCCTGATCGCGTTGATCGTGTGCTACACCGTGGCGGTGGTCGGCTTGTCACAGATGCCGGGGGTGCTGGCCGACGGGCAATCCGGCCAGATGAGTATTTTTCACGCCTTCTACGTGGTGAGCTATACCGCCACCACCATCGGTTTTGGCGAAATCCCCTATGCCTTCAGTGAACAGCAGCGGGGCTGGATGATCGTGGTGATCTATCTGTCGGTGATTGGGTGGACCTATACGCTGGGCTCCATTTTTGCGCTGGTCAACGACAAGACTTTCCGCACTGCCCTGGCCCGCAGCCTGTTTGCCTGGCAGGTCAGCTCGCTCAGCGAGCGTTTCTTTATCATTTGCGGTTTTGGCCAAAGTGCGCGGCTCTTGGCCAAGGCGCTTGACAGCATGGGCTTGAGGGTGGTGGTGATCGAAATGGACACGGATCGGCAGGCGCGCATCGTCATCGAGAACCTGGGGTCACCGGCAATCAGCCTGTGCGCAGACGCGCGTTTTCCGGACACCTTGCGCGATGCCGGCATCGACCACCCAATGTGCGCCGGTTTGCTGGCCATGACCAGCGAAGACACCGCCAACCAGACCATCGCGATTGGGGCGCGCACACTTGCGCCCCATCTGCAGGTGATCGCGCGCGCAAAAAGCCACATCGCACAAACCAACATCCTGGCGTTTGGTGGCATTGAGGTCATCAACCCGTTTGACACCTTCGCCGAAAACATCGGCCTCGATCTGGATGCGCCGGACGTGTTGCGACTCGAAGAGTGGCTCACCAACTCGCCTTACGCCGAGTGCCCGGGTCGCTTGGGCATTCCGATGGGTAGTTGGGTGTTGGTGGGCTACGGACGGTTTGGCCAATCGATTGCGCAGGAACTGGATGCGCGCGGCATCCTGTGGCAGGCGGTCGACCACCACCCCATCGCCAGCCCACCCGACAAGCGCTTGCTGATTGACGACAACACCGAGCATTCCTTGCGCGAAGCGTCCATCGAGTCGGCCAGTGTCGTCGTGGCTGGCACCGACAACGACTCGGTCAACCTGGCCATTGCCACACTGGCACGCCGTGCCAACCCCAAGATTTTTGTCGTGATCCGACAAAACCACATTGCCGACGCCATCCTGATCCAGTCGTCCCAGGCCTCGATGCGCTTTGTGCAGTCGGATTTGATGGTGCATGAATGCCTGCAACGCATTCATGTGCCCATGCTCAGGAGTTTTCTCAAACGCATTGCGGCATCCGGCGCAGCGCAGGCCACGCGCTGCATCGGCCAGATTGAGAGCGCCCTGGGCACCCAAGTGCCATTTGTCTGGAGCCTTGAATGCGACATCTTTTATGCAGGCATGTTTGCCGCGTTTTGTCAGGGCTTTGGCACGCAGCTCAAGCTGTTTGAGTTGTCGCAAGACCCCCACACCTTTGGCGAAACACTGGCCTGCCTGCCCTTGATGGTAGATCGCGAAGACGCGTTTTTTTTGATGCCCGACCCGAACATGGACTTGCATCCGGGCGATCGCATCCTGTTTGTCGGCAGCAACAGCGCCCGCCGGTTGCAACAGCGCTTTCTGGACGACGCCAGCACGCTGGACTTTGTGCGCCACGGCATCGAGCAGCCCCGCACCTGGCTGTTTAGAAAACTCAAGGCGCGGCGCGCGGCACGCCTCCAATCCGGGGGGTAGGGTCAGCGACGCAGCGCTGGGCTCTTGCTGGTGTTGGCTGACGGGGCGCCACCGGTCGTGGAGTCCATCAAACAAGGCGTGTTGAATAACGTTCTGGCATTTGACAGGCGAGGCAATGTGCTTCATCTGGTGCCAAATACACTGCCCTGAGGCATGAAATTTCTGTGGGACCAGTCGTGGCCAATAGGGCGTTCCCGATTTGACCAAATCGCCGCCAGAATGCAGACCCTGAGACGTTGGTATGAGTGACTACTTTGGACGAGGCAGATCCCACGTGTCGGTTTCTGTTTGGGCTCTTTTGGCAACTCCCAACCAGCCAGAAACTGCACACCGCCAAACAGCAACTAAATCAATAGCTGCCAACGCTTATTGCATAAGGTCCAGAGGCCAATTTAATGCCTGATTCTGAAGTGCCTCGCTGCACTCCAGCCTGCCGCGATTGGCAGCATGCCAGCACCCATGCCCAGCGTGGTATCACCACCGGGCAGTCTTGCGGCAAGCATCGAGCAGCGCGTCGTGACGGCGCATTGGTGCTACGCCTGGGTGGCCGTTGCTGCCGGGTGATTTGAAAAAGTTAGCGATAGGATTCGGCCAGCAAACAAAGCGCTTCATAAAGAAGGGTGGCACCTAACAGAGCCGTGATTCCACTTGAATCGTACGGCGGTGCGACCTCAACGACATCTGCGCCTCGCAGGTCAAGCTCAGTCAGGCCGCGTATCAGCCGAAGCGTCTCCCGAGTGGTGAGGCCGCCGATTTCCGGCGTTCCCGTGCCCGGGGCAAAAACCGGGTCCAGCCCATCAACATCGATCGAGAGATAGGTGGGTCCTGCACCCACGATGCGCCTGGCCTCGGCAATTGCCGCCTCCACGCCCATCGCTTCAAATTCTTCGATGAAGATGACCCGCATGCCGGATTCCAATGAAAAACGCCAGCCTGAGTCAGAGTTCTGCGCTCCGCGAATACCAATCTGAACCGTCCGCCTGGGATCCAGCAGACCCGCTTCAACGGCACGCCTGAAGGGTGAGCCATGGGTGAATTTGGATCCTGCAAACGTGTCCCAGGTGTCCGTGTGCGCGTCGATGTGAACCATGCCCAGCGGCTGTGCGGGTTGCATCGCCTGGAATATGGGGTAGGTGATGGAATGATCGCCACCCGCGACCAGCATCTTTTTACCGGCTGCAAAAAAGGGTTGGAGAAACTGGCGGATTTCCTGGTGTGCTTTTTCCAGATCGTAGAGGTTGGTAAACGGCACATCGCCCACATCGCCGACGCGGCAAGCTGCAAATGGATTGAAACCCGTGACGTGATGAATGGCCCGCGTCAGGGTTGACATGTTGCGAATTTCGCGTGGGCCGTAACGCGCCCCAGGACGAGCGCTGACGCCACCGTCGAACGGCACACCGGCAATCCCGATGTCGAATTCGTCCCATGCGCGCACCCATGGGGTGCGCATGAAGGTAGGCACGCCACAAAAGCGCGGAAGACTTTGTGCTGAGGTGTCGGTAACGGTCATGGTTGTCTCCTTGAAACGGCCGTGTCAGATGTCACGTAAAGGTCGGGTCTGCGGTCATTCAACACATGGTTGCTGGCACTGATCCACTTCTGGTCTGCATCGCTCAGTTGCAGATTTGCCCACACCACACCGGGCTGGTCTGGCCCCAACGGCCCCGCCACCGGGTAGCCATCGCAATCGACGATGACTGAGCCGCCAACCCACGGCACACCGCGTTCAGTGCCACAGCGACCGCTGGCAGCAATGAACATCCGATTGAAGGCCGCATTGGCCTGGACCCTCACCACCTCGGACGGACGCTCACCGCTTGGGCGTCCGCCGTCGGGCCAGTTGGTGGGGACACACAGCAGCTGTGCGTCCTGCAAGGCAACCAGACGCACCCATTCGGGAAATTCCAGGTCGTAGCAGATGACCATGCCGATGCGGCCCAGATGCGTCTGAATCACCGGGGGTGTCGCTTGGCCGGGTGTGAAAAACAGCTTCTCCTGATCCCACAAATGGGCCTTGCGGTACACCGAGCGAACTCCGCTCGGGTCGATCAACACGGCGCTGTTGCTCAGCTTATCGCCGTCAAGTCGCTCACAAAACCCGGCGACCAGAACCAAATTGAGTGCTCGGGTCAGTTGCTGCCACTCACGCAGGGTCGCGCCATCCAGCGGCTCTGCCATAGACCGTGCCTCCGCTTTGGCGGCAAAGACGTAGCCGCTTTGCGCCAGCTCAGGCAACACCACAAGCTGGGCGCCGTCCCGCGCGGCATCGCGAATGGCCTGTACACACAGTTGACGGTTTTCAGCCAGTTCACCGACTCGCGGTGCAATCTGACAGCACACCACCCGTACCGTGTCGGGTCGGTTTTCAGGAGCGCAGGGCACCATGGCTTGGCATCAGCCGATGCTGCGCAGGTAAGCGCGCCAGCCACCCAGGTGGCTGATGTCTTTGGCTGCCTGCGTGGCAAGTGCCTCGCAGACAAATCCTTGCACCTGACTGCCGTCCGCCAGTTCAACCGTGCCGATGCCCAGGGGCGCAGGGATGCCAGCCACAAACGAGCCAAACTCACGCGCCGGCAGTTCCCACACTTCCATTTCAATGGCGGCACCACCTTCAGCGACCCGCAACATGCCGGGTCGGTACGGCGGCCCGCCTGGCAGGGCAAAGAGCTTGTAGCAAGGTGCGCTGTGTGCGGATTGAATCAAACGCGCACCGCGCTGGGTCAATTGCCAGTTCAGGGGCAAGCC
>JAIFMT010000146.1 GCA_020048295.1 Rhodoferax sp. | reverse complement strand
GTGGTCGGCGGGCACCTTGGCCACTTTGTTGCGGGTCGAGGCCAGGCCAGAGGCATCGGTGGTGTAGGCAATGCATCGGCCAGTAAAGTAGGCGTTTTCAGCGGCTTCGAGTTGCTCAAACACCACCGGCTTGATGCCTAGGCCAGCGGCTTTGGAGTAATCAGTCAGGTTCTTCTCGGTGGTGGTGCCCGACTGCACGCACACTGTCTGGCCCTTGAGCTGCTTGGCGCTCTTGATCTTGCTCTTGACCGGCACCATGAAACCCTGGCCGTCGTAGTAGGTGACGGCGGTCATGTTCAGGCCCAGGGAGGCATCGCGGGTCAGGGTGAAGGTGGTGTTACGTGACAGCACGTCAATTTCGCCCGACTGCAGCGCGGTGAAGCGTTGCTGGGCGTTCAGCGGCACATATTTGATTTTTTCCGGGTCGCCCAAGGTGGCGGCCGCAATGGCGCGGCATACATCGACATCCAGACCGCTCCACTTGCCAGCCGAGTCTGCAGCACCAAAGCCGGCCAGGCCGGTGTTGACACCGCAGACGACCGCGCCGCGTGCCTTGATGCCGTCGAGTGTCTTGCCAGCGTGGGCGGGAAGGGTGGTCAGAGTGCCGAGCGCCGCTGCAACGACAGCGATGGTTTTGAACTTGTTAAAACGCATATGTGTAACTCCAGTTGGTCAATGAAAATGTGTCACGATGATGAAGCCGGATTCATCAAGTGGCGCACTGTAACAGCCGCCTGCGGCTTGCTGCATCGGGGTTTACGCTTGCGCTGACAGTGACAAAGGGCCACTTTGAGCTCTTGATGATCCAGCGCAGAGGTAGCAGAATTGTTAGCAGTAAACGTGCCAATGCCTGGTGCACCGAAGTGGTGCCGGGTGGCTCCTGGAGGTCTTGCTGACTCCACAACATAAAAGCGTGGTTGATATGTCATTAGAAATTGTTGCTCCTGAAAAAATCGGCTTATGCAGCCAGCGGCTGGCGCGCCTGATGGCTGTGTTGACCGACGAAGTGACGCGCAAGCGCCTGCCTGGTGCAGTGGTGGTGGTGGCGCGCCACGGCAAGCTGGCTCTGCATGACAGCGTCGGTCTGCTCAACCCGGCCACGGGTGAAGCAATGCACCGCGATGCCCGCTTTCGGATTTACTCCATGACCAAGCCCATCGTTTCCGTAGCGGCGATGATGCTGATGGAAGAGGGAAGCCTGTTGCTGGCCGACCCGGTGGCCAAGTACCTGCCCGAGTTTGCCGGGCAGCAGGTGGCACTGCAGCAGGGTGATGCGGTGCAATTGCAACCAGTGCGGCGTGCTGCCACCTTGCACGATTTGCTGCGCCACACCGCAGGCATGACCTATGAGTTTTTGGGCAGCGGCCCGGTACAGCGTCAGTACAGCCAGCTGCGGCTGGGCTCGCGTGAGCGCAGTCTGGCCGAATTCACCCGACAACTGGCTGGCCTGCCGCTGATGTTTGAGCCCGGCAGCGTGTTTGAATACAGTCGCGCCACCGACGTGCTGGGGCGTGTGGTGGAGGTGGTGGCGGGCCAGCCCTTGCAAGACTTTTTGCAGGAGCGCGTGTTTGACCCGCTGGCCATGCCCGACACCGCGTTCAATGTTCCAGCGAGGTACCACGGTCATATTGCCGAGCCGTTTGCCCGCGACCCCGAAGGTGGCCTGCAGATGCGGGTGATCGACGTGCGCACCGATGCCGCGCTGGCATCTGGCGGTGGTGGGCTGATTTCAACCGCGCATGACTATGCGCGGTTTTTGCAGTTCATGCTGAACCGGGGAGAACTCGACGGCGCAAGGCTGCTCGGGCCGCACACGGTGGATTTCATGACGACCGATCACCTGGGCGATATCCCGGTGGCCGCTGGTGGCTCGCAAGCCATGCTGCCGGCCGGCCACGGTTTTGGTCTGGGTTTTGCCGTGCGCAAGCAATTGGGCGTGGCCCCGGTGCCGGGTTCGGCAGGCACCTACTTTTGGGGCGGTTTGGCTGGCACCACGTTCTTTGTCGATCCGGCACTGAAGCTGTTTGCCTGCCTGATGCTGCAAGCGCCCAATCAGCGCGAGTATTACCGCATGCTGTTTCGCAACATGGTGTATGCCGCCGTGTTGGACTGATTTATAAGAAATTAGCCTCTAGCCCTTTAACCACCTGTGCTAATAGCTATATATAAAATAGCATTGTGACAGGTAGTAAGGTGGCTTTCACGCGGTGGCGAGCTGGTAATCCAGTTCTTCGCCGGTGGCGCAGCCCGCGCCGTGGCAGCCTTCGATGGCCTCGCGCGGTAGCGCCTGCGGCAGGTGGACTTTGCCGGTTTGCGCGTCGTAGCCAATGCTGCGCAGGTGCAGCGCCAGCGCTGCGTCCATGCTTTGGGCATGCTGCGGGAACCAAATGGCCAGCTCGTCGGCCATTTGCCGCACGATGGTCAGGTCTCCCTGGCTGGCGCGCTTGGCTCCCTCGCGCATCACCTGCAGCACCACCTGGTGCTGGGTGGTGTGGCAGTTGCTGCTGGAAAAACCGGTCTGCGTCATCCAGCTGTCTTCACGGCAAAAATGCTGGTCGGTGTGCGCCACGAGTTCATGCCAAAGTGTCAGCAACTGCGCATCCGGTGCGGCAACAACACGCGCCAGCAGGTCAACAAACTCATGGTGGGTGGCATCCATGGCGGGCAGGCCCAGCGCCAGTGAGTCAGACCATTGCAAGGTGAGCATGTGGATTCCTTCAGGTGAGGTGTGTCGTTGAGGCGCATAGCATAGTCAGGCGCGAAAGCAATGATTTGATGCAAGTCATGCTTTGCTGAAGTCATAATGATGTAAGTTCCACAGTGGAAACGTTGATCCAAGTCAAAACCCTAAATTTTTGCCTGATCGACATTCGCCCTGGCAAATTATTCCCGGTACTTTTTGCCGGGTGATTCTCAAGATGTGAGGTTCAAACCATGTTTCAGGTACGTATTCACGGTCGTGGCGGCCAAGGCGTTGTGACCGGCGCGGAGATGATGTCCATCGCCGCGTTTCTGGGAGGCCGTCATGCGCAAGCTTTTCCCAGCTTTGGCTCGGAGCGCACCGGTGCCCCGGTGGTGGCGTTTTGCCGCATGGACGACAAGGAAATCCGGCTGCGTGAACCGATCATGAAGCCAGATGCCATCATCATCCAGGACCCAACGCTGCTGCACCAGGTGGATGTGTTTGGCGGGCTCAAGAAAGACGGCTACATCCTGATCAACACCACGCGCAGCTTTGATGAAATGGGCCTGGGCGAGTTTGTCAAGGGTTTCCGGCCCGAGCGGCTGCTGATCGTGCCCGCCTCTGAGCTGGCCATGAAACACGTGGGACGACCGGTGCCCAACGTGCCGCTGCTGGGGGCCTTTGCCGCTTTGGGCGGGCTGATTTCGCTCGATGCGGTGCAGCGTGCGATTGACCAGAAGTTCTCTGGTGCGGTTGCCAAAGGCAACAAGGCGGCGGCCAAAGAAGCTTACGACATCGTCATGGAACAGGAAAGAATAGCCGAGGAGACCCAACATGCTTGAACAATGCGAAGGTTCGCATGCCGTAGCGCAGGCGGTGGCATTGAGCCGCCCGGAAGTGATTTGTGCCTACCCGATTTCACCGCAGACGCACATTGTGGAAGGCTTGGGCGAGCTGGTGAAGTCAGGCGCGCTGGAAAAGTGCGAGTTCATCAACGTCGAATCCGAGTTTGCTGCGCTGAGCGTGGCCATTGGGGCCTCCGCCGCCGGTGCACGTTCGTACACGGCAACTGCCAGCCAGGGGCTGCTGTTCATGGCTGAAGCCGTGTATAACGCTTCGGGCCTGGGCTTGCCGATTGTCATGACGGTGGCCAACCGGGCCATTGGCGCGCCAATCAACATCTGGAACGACCACACCGACAGCATGTCGATGCGCGATGCCGGCTGGCTGCAGATTTTTGCCGAAACCAACCAGGAAGCGCTGGATCTGCACATTCAGGCGTTCAAAATTGCTGAAGAGTTGTCGCTGCCGGTGATGGTGTGCATGGACGGGTTCATCCTGACGCACGCATACGAGCGGGTGGACATGCCCGATCAGGCGCAAGTGGACAAATTTTTGCCGCCTTACGAGCCACGCCAGGTGCTCGATCCGAACGAGCCAGTCACCATTGGCGCCATGGTCGGCCCCGAAGCCTTTACAGAAGTGCGTTACCTGGCGCACGCCAAGCAGATGCAGGCGCTGGACCTGATTCCGCAGATTGCCGCCGAATTCAAGGCGCAGTTTGGCCGCGACTCGGGTGGCCTGATCAAGACCTACAAGACTGAAGACGCAGAAACCATTGTGATTGCGCTGGGCTCGGTGCTGGGCACCATCAAGGACACGGTCGATGACTTGCGCGACGAGGGCGTGAAAATTGGCGTGCTGGGCATTACCTCGTACCGCCCGTTCCCGATTTCGGCCATCCGCGATGCCACGGCGAACGCCAAGCGCATCGTGGTCATCGAAAAATGTTTCGCTGTGGGCATTGGCGGCATCGTGTCGCGCGACGTGCGCAGCGCCGTGCGCAACCGGCCACAGCCCGTGCTGACGGTGGTGGCCGGCCTGGGTGGGCGAGCGATCACCAAGGAGTCGGTGCACAAGCTGCTGATGGATGCGATTGGCGACAAGCTGGAATTGCTGACCTTTCTGGACCTGGACTGGGCGGTGGTCAACCGCGTGCTGGCGCGTGAGAAAACACAGCGCCGCTCTGGGCCGGTGGCCGAAGGCGTGCTGCGCGACATGGGCACCGTGGCATCCAAGATATCCTGAAAAATTGGCGGACAGGTCCGGGCAACCCGCAGGGCAAGCACGCTGTCCCCGACTGACAAGTAAAGGCAACTATGGAACAGAGTTTGGTCAAGTTTTATCAGACGGGCACTTTTACCGTGGGCAATCGGCTGCTGGCAGCCGACCAGCGCAGCGAGCAGGCCAACACCGAGCGGAAAAATTCGCTCAATTCCGGCCACCGTGCGTGTCAGGGTTGTGGCGAGGCACTCGGTGCCCGTTACGCCATTGACGCTGCCATGGCCGCCACCAACGGGCAGCTGATTGCGGCCAACGCCACCGGCTGTCTGGAGGTGTTTTCCACACCCTACCCGGAAACCTCGTGGCAAATGCCGTGGATTCACTCGCTGTTTGGCAATACCGCAGCGGTGGCTACCGGCATTGCCGCCGCCATGAAAGCCAAGGGCCGCAGCGATGTGCGGGTGGTGGCGCAGGGTGGCGACGGTGGCACCACAGACATCGGCTTTGGCTGCCTGTCGGGCATGTTTGAACGCAATGACGATGTGCTCTACATCTGCTACGACAACGAGGCCTACATGAATACTGGCGTGCAGCGCTCCAGCGCCACGCCGCCAGCGGCACGCACTGCCACCACCATGTCGGTGGGCCCGCACCCCGGCAACGAGTTTGGTCAGGGCAAAAATGTGCCGCAAATCGCCATGGCGCATGAAATTCCCTACGTGGCTACCGCCACCGTGGCGGATTTGCGCGACCTGGAGTACAAGGTCAAAAAGGCCATGTCGATGCATGGTGCGCGCTACATCCATATTTTTGTCCCCTGCCCGCTGGGCTGGGGTGCGGCTTCGCACGACACCATCAAACTCTCCAGGTTGGCGGTTGAAAGCGGCGTGTTCCCGGTATTTGAGGCTGAGCGCGGTGAGGTCACCGGGGTGCTCAAAATTCGCCATCAGGTGCCCGTTGAAGAATACATGAAACCGCAAAAGCGCTTTGCCCATTTGTTTGGCAAGAGTCCGGACGTGGCCACCATTGCGCGCCTGCAGGCGCGGGCTGACCGCAACATCCGCCGCTTTGGCCTGCTGGCTTGATCAATTGAGGAAAGAGTATGCAAAAACCATTTGCCATCACTTTGGATGTCGGCAGTTCGCTGGCCAACCACACGGGTTCGTGGCGCACCGCGCGGCCGGTCTATCTGAGCCGCAAGCCGCCCTGTAACCACCAATGCCCGGCGGGTGAGAACATCCAGGCCTGGCTGTTCCATGCCGAGTCGGGCAATTACCAGGCGGCCTGGCGCAAGCTCGTCGAAGACAACCCATTTCCCGCCATCATGGGCCGGGTGTGCTACCACACCTGCGAAGGGGCGTGTAACCGGGGTCAGCTCGATGCCGCAGTAGGCATCAATTCGGTCGAGCACTTTTTGGGCGATGAAGCCATTGCTCAAGGCTGGAAGTTTGCGCCGCCCGCGGCTGCCAGCGGTAAAAAAGTGCTGGTGGTAGGGGCCGGGCCGTCCGGGTTGTCGGCTGCCTACCATTTGGCGCGGCTTGGGCACAAAGTCACGGTGCATGAGGCCGGGCCATTGCCGGGTGGCATGATGCGCTTCGGTATTCCGCAGTACCGGCTGCCACGCCAGGTGCTTGATGATGAGGTGCAGCGCATTGTCGATATGGGTGTCGAGATTTGCTATGGCACCAAGGTCAGCAATGTGCTCGAAGCCAAGGCACAGGGCGGTTTTGACGCGGTGTTTCTGGCGGTGGGCGCGCACATTGCCAAGCGTGCCTACATTCCGGCGGGCGATTCGGCCAAGGTGCTCGATGCGGTGTCGGTGTTGCGCTCCATGGAGGGTGAAGACAAGCCGATGCTGGGGCGCAAGGTGGTGGTGTATGGCGGGGGTAACACGGCGATTGACGTGGCACGCACTGCCAAGCGGCTCGGTGCCAGCGAGGCCATCATCGTTTATCGGCGCAACCGCGAAAAAATGCCGGCGCATGACTTTGAAGTTGAAGAGGCGCTGCAAGAGGGCGTGCTGATCAAGTGGCTCTCGACGATCAAGCAAGCGGGTGAGTCGTCCATCACGGTTGAAAAAATGGCGCTCGATGAAAAGGGTTTCCCGCAGCCGACCGGTGAGTATGAAACGCTCGAAGCTGACTCCGTGGTGCTGGCGCTGGGCCAGGACGTTGACTTGTCACTGATTGAAGGCGTGCCAGGACTTGAGGTGCAAGATGGCGTGGTACAGGTCAATGCACAGATGATGACCGGCCACGACGGCATTTTTGCCGGTGGTGATATGGTGCCCGCCGAGCGCAACGTGACGGTGGCCATTGGTCACGGAAAAAAGGCCGCGCGCAACATTGATGCCTGGTTGCGTGGCGAGGCTTACAAGCCATCGCCCAAGAGCGAGATCGCCACCTACGACAAGCTCAACACCTGGTATTACAGCGATGCCCCCAAAACGGTGCGCCCGATGCTCGACATCATCCGCCGCCAATCGACGTTTGAAGAAGTGCAGGGCGGTCTGGATGAGACCAACGCCTTGTTTGAAGCGCGGCCGGTGATCAAGCTCGGCATTGGCAAGGGCTTTGAGTTCAACTACGACTATTGCAAAGGCTGCGGCATTTGCGTGTCAGAGTGCCCGTGTGGATCCATCAAGATGGTGCCAGAAGAGATTTGAGCCGCTTGTCAAGCAAGGCGGTCGCGTGATGGATGTCATGAATATTGATCAAAGACGAGTCGCGCACTTGCGCAACAGCGCATAATTTTGTTGCGACTTGTCTTATAAGGAATAAATCATGTTCAAACATATTTTGGTGCCTGTGGATGGATCCAATACTTCGGAGGTCGCGGTCAGCAAGGCCACTGAGCTGGCAAAAGCGTTTGGGAGCACCGTCACGGTCATTTATGTGATCGATCCCTATCCCTTTTCCGGTGTGGGAACCGATTTTGCCTATGGTCAGGCCGAGTACTTGAGCGCTGCCACGGCAGAAGCCAATGCAGCCGTCCATGCCGCGAAGGAATCTTTTGCCAGTTCTGGTGTTACGGTGGATACCTCGGTGATCGAAGCCCACACCGCCTGGCGCGGCATAGTGGAGGCCGGTGCCTCGCTGCAGGCTGACTTGATCGTGATGGGATCACACGGTCGCAGCGGTCTTGAAAAGCTGGTGCTTGGCAGCGTGGCACAAGCCGTGTTGTCACATACCAAGCTGCCAGTGCTGGTGGTGCGCAGCTGATTTAGTCGGGTTTTCATGGCTTTTTCAGCCATGAAAACTGTATTTTTTCGTTTCTAGCCACATTGCCCCACATACCCACAAGCGGTGCAGAAGTCGCAACCGTCTTTGTGGATCACCGTTGGGTTGCCGCATTCCGGGCAGGTTTTTCCGGCCATGGTGTGGCTGACTTCAGCTGAATCGGGTGTGTCGAGCACGCCCATGTCGCGCAGCGGAAAACCTTCTTCGTTGAGGATGCCGAGCATGGCGTAGCGGTGGATGATCAGCCGGGCGATGTAGGCCACGGTGGATGGCCAGGTTTGCTGGCGGCGTTCTTCATTGGGCAGGCCGGGCACAAACGCCATGAAATGTCCCAGCGGCTCGGCGTAGTTAAGCAGCTTGCGCAGTTTCATGCCAATCCAGGCCGGGTCGATGACCCGCATGTCGAGCGATAGCAGACGTGCCAGGCCGTCCATCGCCTTGGGGTAGTTGCCGCTGAAACCCACGGCGCAGGGGCGCGTGACAACGGCGCCATCGTGGCCAGGCAGGTTGACTTCTTTCAGCGTGACGGTAAACGATTCGCCCGTGGCCGGGTTATCGACATCGACCGCCCAGGCCAGCGTGCCCGATGGCCCGGTTTGCGGCTCGTTGCGGCTGAACATGGCATCGATCACCGGCGTTGAGACGGGTTTTGAAATGCCGCTCGCGGCGCCCTTGGCGAGCTGCTCGCAGCGCCAGCGGATGACAGCTGCCGTGGCGGCCACCACGCCGGGGAACAAGCGGCGCTCACCATCGGGCGGGAACGGCATCTCAAACGCATGTTCTTCGCTGACGGTGGTCAGCGCGTCGAGCTTGAGCTGCAGCCAGGCCGGGTCGTTGGCGCGCAAGTCCATCGACAGCGTCTTGGCCAGTGCACCCAGACCGCGTGGTTGCTCGGCACCGTTGACCCAGACTTCAAACGGCTGCGGTGCGCCACCTTCTTGCGGCACAAGCTCACCAATGAACAGCGCAAAGTCACCAAATGGGTGATGCACCATGAACGACCAGGCCAGGTTGCCACCGGGCAACTCGGGCCGGCCCGGCCAGCGCAGCGAAGACAGCACCGGTGCTGGCAGGCGGTCCAGCGCCAGCCGATGGTTGGCCCCATCAATTTGCAGTGGCTTGGCGGTGCCAGGAGTAGGCGTGATGCTCAGCACCGAACCCAACACGGCGTTGGGTCGATAGGTGGCCAGGCCCTTGAGTCCGGATTTCCACGCCTGTGTGTACAAGTCCTGAAAGTCTTCGTACGGATAGTCGGCGGGCACATTGACGGTTTTGGAAATGGCGGTGTCAATGTATGGGGCAACTGCGGCCACCATGTCGGCGTGGGCCTGCGCGCTCATTTCCAGCGCGGTGACAAACGCCGGTGTCAGCGCGGCATCCGGGCCCTTGAGGTGCCGGTACAAGCGCCAGGCGTGGTCTTCCACCGCGTATTCCTTGGAGCTGCCGTCGGCCATGCGCTTTTTTCGGGTGTAGCTCCAGCTGAAAGCGGGTTCGATGCCGTTGCTGGCGTTGTCGGCGAACGCCAGGCTGATGGTTCCTGTGGGGGCGATCGACAGCAGGTGCGAGTTGCGCAGGCCGCGCTTGCGGATGCGCTCCTTTAGCGTGGCGGGCAAGCGCGAGGCAAAGGTCTGGCCGCTGAGGTAGAGGTCGGCATTGAACAGCGGAAATGCACCGCGCTCGTCGGCAAGGTCAGCCGATGCAGCGTACGAGGTGTCGCGCATCAGTTCTGAAATGTGCCGCGCCATCTCGCGCGCAGCGGGAGTGTCGTAGCGCAAATTGAGCATCACCAGTGCATCCCCCAGGCCGGTAAAGCCCAGCCCGACGCGGCGCTTGCTGTTGGCTTCGTTCTGCTGCTGGGGCAAGGGCCAAACGGTGGCATCGAGCACGTTGTCGAGCATGCGCACCGCCACCCGTGCCACCTTGGCGAAAGCAGTTTCGTCAAAGCGCGCGTTTTTCATGAACGGGTCGAGCACAAAACGGGTCAGGTCAATCGAGCCCAGGCAACAGCAGCCATAGGGAGGTAGCGGCTGCTCGGCACAAGGATTGGTACTGGCAATGGTTTCGCAATACGACAGATTGTTGTCGCGGTTGATCTGGTCGAGAAACAGCACGCCCGGCTCAGCGTGGTCGTAGGTGGAGCGCATGATCTGGTCCCACAGATCGCGCGCCTTGAGCTTGCGATACACCCACAGGCCGCTGTCGTGGCTTTGGTAGGCACCAGCCTGCTTTTGCAGCTGGCCCGGCTCGGCCCGGTGGACCAGGGCAAAGTCGGCATCGGCCTGCACCGCCTGCATGAACACATCGGTCACGCCGACGGAAATGTTGAAGTTTTTCAGGTCGCCCTTGTCTTTGGCGTGGATGAACTCCTCAATGTCAGGGTGGTCGCAGCGCAACACACCCATCTGCGCGCCGCGCCGGGATCCGGCTGACTCGACCGTTTCGCACGACCGGTCAAACACCCGCATGTAGCTGACCGGCCCGGAGGCATTGCTTTGCGTGCTGCCCACCCAGGCCCCGCGCGGGCGGATGCGTGAGAAATCGTAACCCACGCCGCCGCCACGGCGCATGGTTTCGGCGGCTTCGGTCAAGGCGGTGTAGATGCCGGGATGACCATCTTCCACGTGGGCAATCGAGTCGCCTACCGGTTGCACAAAGCAGTTGATCAAGGTGGCGGCCAAATCCGTGCCGGCGGCCGACTGAATGCGCCCTGCGGGTAAAAAACCGGCCTGCAAAGCTTCCAGAAATTTGGCTTCCCAGTCGGCTTGCTGGTTAGGCGACTCAACGCTGGCCAGCGCCTTGGCAACGCGCTGATTGACATCGGCAACGGTTTTTTCGGCTCCCTTGCTGTACTTCTCCAGCAACACCTCTTCGCTGATCGGCTGGGCCGGGAAAAACAAACTGGTCTGGATCGGTTCGATGGTCTGAAATGGCATGAAATTTTCCTAATTAGTGAGCGGGAAACGCTGCAGTTGTGCCCCCTGCAGCGGCACATGAGGAACGGTTGCAACAGCGCAAAAGGTACCTTGTAACGCTAAATATGGGCTTGAAGCGAAGAATGCTACCACCTATAGTGTTTTTGTAGATTGACATGCACCAGAAACAGATGAAATTTGTCGCCGCGCAATTGCTGCGAACCAGCTTGGCTGCGGCTTGGGCAGGAGTCATGCAAAGCACCGACCGGATAAGATCCAATCCCTGAAAACTTTTATCCAGCAAAAAGACAACGCATGTGGAAAAAACCCGGTACGCCCGTTCCGATAGATGCCTCACAGCTGGTATTGGGTTTGTACATCTGGCTTGATTTGAGGTGGGATGAGCACGCTTTCATGACCAATCGGCTGATGCTCAAAACGCAAAGAGACATCGCCATCATCCAGACCTACAACACCGTTGGTCGCTTGTATTACTACCCCGACATGAGCACGGCCCGCCCAGCAGTGCGCCCGCAAACGCCGCTGGCCGATACCGCTGTGGAGGTGGCGACGGCGTTGCAGTCGGCACAGCAGGCGGCTTTGGTGCAGGAGCTGGCGCGCGCTGAAAATCGCAAGAAAGACACCTTTCGACTGCAAAAAGATGCGGCGGTACGTGCTGATCGCGCCTGGGAGAAGGCCGCACGCGCGACCCGCGAGGGCTTGCTCAACATGGCGCGTTCGCCCAAAACGGCGGGTGAGCAACTGGCGGTGCTGTCACGCGAAACCGCAGCCACCATCGCTCAGGGGCAGGAAATTTTGCTGCACCTGCTGGGCGATAAGAAGGACCAGGGGCCGCAGTTTCACGCCCTCAACGCCATGACACTGTGCATGCTGGTCGGCAAGAAAGCTGGCTTGTCCGAGCTGGAGTTGGCTGATTTGGCGCTGGGTGCGCTGGCGCATGATGCCGGCAAGGCGCAAATTCCGCCGCAAATCCTGAAGACCTGGCCGCGCAAAAAGCACGAGGAAGACTTCTACCGCCAACATGTGCAGTTTGGTGTGCAATTTGCCAAGCAGTCGGGTGCTTTCAGTGCGTCGGCGCTCGCGGTCATCGCCGACCACCACGAAGCCGTGGATGGTTCGGGCTGGCCGCTGGGCAAGAAGACTGCTTCGGTCGGCGCGCGCATTCTGGCCCTGGTGGACCGCTATGACCGGCTGTGTTCGCCCGAGGCCTCGGGGCGCGATCCATTGATGCCGGCTGAAGCGCTGGCCACCATGTTTCGCAACCAGGCCAATCAGCTTGATGGCACGCTGCTGCGGATGCTGATCAAGTTGCTGGGCATTTACCCACCCGGTACCGTGGTGCAGCTCAGCGATGGTTCACTGGCGCTGGTGATTTCACCTGGGCCGCACAGCCTGCAGCCCCGGGTGTTGATTTACAGCCCTGAACTGCCCAAAGAAGAAGCGCCCATGCTGGAACTTTCAGGTGAGCCTGACATGAAAATTGTCGAGGCGATCCGCCCGGCGACGCTGCCGCCCGATGTGCTGCAGTGGTTGAACCCGCAGCAGCGCTTGTCGTACTTTTTCTCGGTCTCCAACACCGAATCCGGCGCAGGCTGAGCCAGGTTCCTTGTGCCTGCGTTGTATCGTATCGGTGGCGGCAGGCTGGCTGGCAGATGTTGTGGTGCTATGCCGATAATAGCTTATAGCGCAATGCCTGTAAGGGCTAGAGACTATTTTCTTATATATTTATTACGTTCACTCCATGTCTGCACCTATTCCCAAGTCCAGTGGCAAGACTGGCATCAAGGCCGCCACCAAGCCTGGCACCACCGCATTGGCGCTGGCGGTCTCTGACACGTCCGAGCAATTGCGCACTGGCCAGTTTGTCAGTTACCCCAATTCGCCGTTTGAGCTGTACCAACCGTATCCGCCCGCAGGCGATCAGCCTGAAGCCATCAACCAGCTGGTCGAAGGCGTGGAAAACGGCGAGGTATTTCAAATACTGCTGGGCGTGACTGGCTCGGGCAAGACCTTCACCATGGCCAACACCATTGCCCGGCTGGGCCGGCCAGCAATTATCTTTGCCCCCAACAAAACGCTGGCGGCGCAGTTGTACAGCGAGTTTCGCGAGTTCTTCCCGAAAAATGCGGTGGAGTATTTCGTCAGCTATTACGACTACTACCAGCCCGAGGCGTATGTGCCGCAGCGCGATTTGTTCATTGAAAAGGACTCTGCCATCAACGAGCACATCGAACAGATGCGCCTCTCTTGCACCAAGAGCTTGCTGGAGCGGCGCGACGTGGTGATCGTCGCCAGCGTCTCGGCCATTTACGGCATTGGCCAGCCTGAGGCATACCACAAGATGGTGATGACGCTGCGCGCCGGTGACCACATGGGTCAGCGCGACATGATTGCCCAATTGGTGCGCATGCAGTACCAACGCAACGACACCGATTTTTCGCGCGGCGCGTTTCGGGTGCGTGGCGACACCATCGATATTTTTCCGGCAGAGCATTCCGAGATGGCGATTCGCGTCGAGCTGTTTGACGACGAAATTGAGTCGCTGCAACTGTTTGACCCGCTCACCGGGCGCATCCGGCAACAAATTCCACGCTTCACCGTCTATCCGAGCAGCCATTACGTGACACCCCGCGAGCAGGTGCTGTCGGCGGTGGAAGCGATCAAGCTGGAGCTGGCAGCCCGTATCAAGGAATTTGTCAGCCAAGGCAAACTGGTGGAAGCCCAGCGCATCGAGCAACGCACCCGCTTTGATCTGGAAATGCTCAGCGAGGTCGGCCACTGCAAGGGCATCGAGAACTACAGCCGGCATCTGAGTGGTGCCGCCGCTGGCGAGCCGCCCGCCACGCTGACCGACTACCTGCCCAAGGATGCGGTGATGTTTCTCGACGAGTCGCACGTGCTGATTGGCCAGTTTGGCGGCATGTACAACGGCGATCGCTCGCGCAAGCAAACGCTGGTGGATTATGGTTTTCGGCTGCCCAGCGCGCTGGACAACCGGCCGCTCAAGTTTGAAGAATTCGAGACGCGCATGCGCCAGGCGATTTTTGTCTCAGCCACCCCGGCCCAATGGGAAAAAGACCACGCCGGCGCGGTGGTCGAACAACTGGTTCGCCCCACTGGCCTGGTGGACCCCGAGGTCGAGGTGCGTCCGGCCACATCACAGGTGGATGATGTCCTGCAGGAAATTCGCATCCGGGTGGACAAACACGAGCGCGTGCTGATCACCACCCTGACCAAGCGCATGGCCGAACAGCTGACCGACTACCTGAGCGACAACGGCGTGAAAGTGCGCTATCTGCACAGCGACATCGAGACGGTGGAGCGGGTTGAAATCATCCGCGACTTGCGGCTGGGTGCATTTGACGTGCTGGTGGGCATCAACCTGCTGCGCGAGGGGCTGGACATTCCGGAGGTGTCGCTGGTGGCGATTCTGGATGCCGACAAAGAAGGTTTTCTGCGTTCTGAGCGCTCGCTGATTCAGACCATTGGCCGCGCCGCGCGCAACGTGCAGGGCCGGGCTATCCTTTATGCCGACAAAGTCACTGATTCGATGCAGCGGGCGATGGGTGAGACCGAGCGCCGGCGCACCAAGCAAGTGGCGCACAACCTGCTGCACGGCATCACCGCGCGCAGCATTGTCAAAGAGGTGCGCGACCTGATTGACGGTGTCTATAGCGAAAAAGCCGGTAAGGAAGCCGAGAAGCTCGAGCGCGATGCCATGCAGAGGGCGCAAGTGGAAGAGATGAGCGAAAAAGACATTTCGCGCGAAATCAAGCGGCTGGAGAAACTGATGATGGAGCATGCGCGAAATCTTGAGTTCGAGAAAGCCGCGCGCGTGCGTGACCAGTTGGCCATTCTGAAGGAGCAGGCTTTTGGTGCGCCGGGCAGCGACAACATCGTGGTTCTGGCCGGGGCCGCAGATACCCAGGCGGGTAATTAACCCTAAAAAACGCTGGCCAGAGGCTGTACCCGACTGAATCGCTTGGTTTTTGGTTATACTTGACCGCATTAGTCAACAACAGGTTGGCTTAGCCAGTTTTTTAAATCGAATGTCAGGAGTCTTGCCATGCGTCTCACTACCAAAGGCCGTTTTGCCGTTACCGCGATGATTGACCTGGGTCTGCGCCAATCCGCAGGCCCGGTCACGCTCGCTGCCATCAGCCAGCGCCAGGAAATTTCGCTGTCTTATCTGGAGCAACTGTTTGGCAAGCTGCGCCGGCATGCGCTGGTGGAATCCACCCGCGGCCCCGGTGGCGGCTACACGCTGGCGCGGTCGCCGTCAGACATTACCGTGGCCGAAATCATCACCTCGGTCGATGAGCCGCTGGATGCCACCCAGTGCGGTGGCAAAGGCAACTGCCTGAGCGACGGCGCACGCTGCATGACGCACGATTTGTGGTCGTCTCTGAATGTAAAAATGGTCGAATTTCTGGATTCTGTCAGCCTGCAAAAGCTGGTTGATGAGCAATTGGCCAAAGGCTTCAAGGTTGAAGAACGGCCTGCTTTGAAGCGTGCCATTTCGACCCTGCCCGTGCTCAAACCAATGCGCGTGAATGCGCCCAATTCGGTGTTTGCGCTGGGCAACGTGTATTCAAAAATGTAATTCCCCCTTCTATTTAGCTACAAAAACGAGACAAGTCATGGACAGCACACCGCATTTCCCGATTTACATGGACTACAGCGCCACCAACCCCTGCGACGACCGGGTGGTTGATGCCATGATTCCCTGGTTGCGCCAGCACTTTGGCAACCCGGCTTCGCGCAGCCACGCCTGGGGCTGGGAGGCTGAAGCCGCAGTAGAAAAGGCCCGTGAACAAGTGGCGGCGCTGATTGGCGCTGACCCGCGCGAGATTGTCTGGACTTCCGGGGCCACCGAATCCAACAATCTGGCGCTCAAAGGTGCCGCGCACTTTTACCAAAGCAAGGGCAAACACCTCATCACGGTGAAAACCGAGCACAAAGCCGTGCTTGACACTTGTCGCGAACTGGAGCGCCAGGGATTTGAGGTGACATACCTTGATGTGCAGCCCGACGGTCTGCTGGACCTGGAGGTGTTCAAGGCAGCCATTCGCCCTGACACCATTTTGGCCAGCGTGATGTTTGTCAACAATGAAATCGGTGTGATTCAAGACATCGCCGCGATCGGCGCGATTTGCCGCAGCAAGGGCGTGGTGTTCCATGTCGATGCCGCGCAGGCCACCGGCCGAGTCGATATTGATCTGGCCACGCTGCCGGTCGATTTGATGAGCCTGACCTCGCACAAAACCTACGGTCCCAAGGGCATTGGCGCATTGTTCGTGCGGCGCAAACCACGCATTCGCCTGGAAGCACAAATGCACGGCGGTGGCCACGAGCGCGGCATGCGCAGCGGCACCTTGCCCACACACCAGTGTGTCGGCATGGGCGAGGCCTACCGTATTGCCAAAGAAGAAATGGCCGCCGAGAACATCCGCATCCGCGCGCTGCACGACCGCATGATTGCCGGTTTGCAGGGCATTGAGCAGGTTTTCATCAACGGCCACCTCGAACAGCGCGTGCCGCACAACCTCAACATGAGCTTCAATTACGTCGAAGGCGAGTCGCTGATCATGGGCATCAAGGGTCTGGCGGTGTCCAGCGGCTCAGCCTGCACCTCGGCTTCATTGGAACCCAGCTATGTGCTGCGCGCGCTGGGCCGCAGTGACGAACTGGCGCACAGCAGCCTGCGTATGACGATTGGCCGCTGGACTACAGAGGCCGAGATCGACTACGCCATCGACACCATCAAGGTCAATGTGGCCAAGCTGCGCGAGCTCAGCCCGCTGTGGGACATGTACAAGGAAGGTATTGATATTTCGACGATTCAGTGGGCCGCCCACTGAGTCCCGGTTTGGCGATGGGTTTGAATTTTTTTTGAAGGAGACGCAACATGGCATATTCTGAAAAAGTGGTGGATCACTACGAAAACCCGCGTAACGTGGGTTCGTTTGACAAGGGTGATGAGTCGGTGGGCACCGGCATGGTGGGTGCGCCAGCCTGCGGCGACGTGATGAAGCTGCAAATCAAGGTCAATCCCGAAACCGGCGTGATCGAAGACGCCCGTTTCAAGACCTATGGCTGTGGCTCGGCGATTGCATCGAGCTCGCTGGTCACCGAATGGGTCAAGGGCAAGACGCTCGATCAAGCCGCGGCGCTGAAAAATAGTGAGATTGCCGAAGAATTGGCCTTGCCACCTGTCAAAATCCACTGTTCCATTCTGGCCGAAGATGCAATCAAGGCGGCAGTCAACGACTACCGGCAAAAGCACTCCGAGGCCCAGGCGGCATAAATCACGAGACAACCCAAGGCATAACGAACGTTTTTCTGCGCTGCATCCTTGATGCAAGCTCCCGGCTGGGATAAGTTCGGGGGCTCGTTGGCCTGAATCAGACACATCAAATCAATCATGGCAATCACCTTGACCGAAAGGGCCGTCAGGCAAATCAGTCGCTACCTGACCAAGCGTGGTCATGGCGCGGGGGTGCGCCTTGGCGTCAAAACCACAGGCTGCTCCGGCATGGCCTACACGCTGGAATACGTGGACGAGATCGGCCCCGAAGACCTGGTGTTTGAGGGGCTGGGGGTGAAGGTGATGGTCGATCCCAAGAGCTTTGCCTACCTCGATGGCACCGAGCTCGACTTTGCCCGTGAAGGTCTCAACGAAGGCTTCAAGTTCAACAATCCCAAAGAACGGGACCGCTGCGGCTGTGGCGAGTCGTTTCGGGTGTGAACCTGCAGTCTGACGATTTTGAGCTGTTTGGTCTGCCGCGACGCTTCGCGCAAGACCGCGCACAGCTCGATGCCCGCTGGAAAGACCTGCAGCGCGAGGCGCACCCCGACAAATTCACTGCCCAGGGCTCGGCTGCCCAGCGCGTGGCGATGCAGTGGTCAGTGCGTATCAACGAGGCCTACCAGCGCCTGAAAAACCCTCTGCAGCGCGCCGCCTACCTGTGCGAACTGCACGGTGTGCCGGTCAATGCCGAAAACAACACCGCGATGCCGGCGGCTTTTTTGATGCAGCAAATGGAGTGGCGCGAAGCGCTCGATGACGCTGCCGGCATTGAGGATTTGGAGAAAATCAGGCTGCAAGTCAAACAGGCTGGGCGTGGGGTGTTACAAAAAATAGAGCACCTGATCGACAGCCAAGCGGCCTTCAGCGAGGCCGTTGGGCAGGTCAGGGCGTTGATGTTCATTGAGCGTTTCGAGCGCGATGTGGATAGCCGCCTGGACGACCTTGAAACCTGAATCCTGTTGGGAATGAGCGCCAGATAGGCCATTGCGCGGCAGTCAAGCCGTTTTTTCACGTTAGATTTTTGATATGGCATTACTCCAAATTTCCGAACCCGGCCAATCGCTTGACCCGCATCAGCGGCGCATTGCGGTGGGCATTGATCTGGGCACCACCCATTCGCTGGTGGCGGCGGTGCGCCACGGCATTGCCGAGTGCCTGCCCGACGAGCAAGGTCGGGTGATCTTGCCGTCGGTGGTGCGTTACCTGGCCAACGGCGGGCGGCACATTGGCCATCAGGCACTAGAAACCGGCGTGGGTGATTCGGCCAACACCATTGCCTCGGTCAAGCGCTTCATGGGCCGCAGTCTCAAGGATGTGGCGTTGGCTGACAAGCTGCCCTACCGGTTTATCGACCACCCCGGCATGCTGAGCCTGCAGACGGTGCAGGGCGAAAAATCGCCGGTGGAGGTCAGTGGCGACATCCTGGCCACCCTGCGTTACCGCGCCGAAGACACGTTTGATGCCGAGCTGTATGGCGTGGTCATCACCGTGCCGGCGTATTTTGACGATGCGCAGCGCCAGGCCACCAAAGATGCCGCGCAACTGGCTGGGCTCAACGTGCTGCGCCTCATCAACGAGCCCACTGCCGCTGCCATTGCCTACGGGCTGGACAACGCGGCTGAAGGCGTTTATGCCATTTACGACCTGGG
>JAIFMT010000137.1 GCA_020048295.1 Rhodoferax sp. | reverse complement strand
TCGGTCACGTCAGGCAGCGCCCGGCCCTTGACCACGCTCAAGGCGTATTCAAGGTAAGCGCGCTGCGCGTAGTTGGCCAAGCTGGGGGTTTCGTCGCCGTCGGGCAAGATCGGTTGGGGCAGTTCTACAAGAATGTCGTCGGTCATGAGTAAACTTTGAATATGCTTTTATAAATATAGCTGGTAGCGCAATATTGGTATGGGCTAGAGGCTCATTTCTTATATAAATATGTTGTATGAGATTGAGGCGAGTTTAGGGGGTGAAATGGGTTCGCTGGTGACTTGCATCGGGTGACGACTGTCAGCTGAACCCGCGAAGCGCGTCAGCCGCCATACCCACCCACTTCGCTAGCCGCCGCAGGTTGGCATCGTGTCTGAATGCCGCAATTCACGCTGAACAAAATCACTGCCGCAACTTGACTTATTGAGGCCATGCGCACCTCAGGTTTGCACAGTAGTCGGGATGGGCGGCCACCGATTTCTGGTACCCCAGTATGAGGTGGCCGCCCATCCTGGCTGCTGTGCACGGCACACGGACAGGCCCACACGCGCGCACCGCAAGGCCAGAAATTTATAGAACAAATCAGCCTCCAGCCCTTATACGAAAAGCGCAAGCAGCTAGATTATCAATAGCTATACATCGACCTCCACCGAATCCCCGTGCAACTCCATCAAGTCGCGCCGGGCACTGGCTTCACCCTTGCCCATCAGCTTGGTCATGAGTTCGGCAGTTTGCCGGGTATCGAGATTGCCCAAGCCGACTTGCAGCAAGCGGCGGGTATCGGGGTTCAGCGTGGTGTCCCATAGCTGCTCGGCATTCATCTCGCCCAGACCCTTGAAGCGGCTGATCGCCCAGGCCCCCTCGCGTACGCCTTCCTTGCGCAGTTTGTCCAGGATGGCAGTCAGTTCGCCATCGTCAAGCGCATAAGTTTTGGAGGCCGGCTTTTTGCCACGCGCAGGCGCATCGACACGAAACAGCGGCGGGCGCGCCACGTAGATATGACCGGCTTCGATCAGCTTGGGAAAGTGTTTGAAAAACAGCGTCAATAGCAGCACCTGGATGTGCGAGCCATCGACATCGGCATCAGACAGGATGCAAATCTTGCCGTAACGCAGACCGCTCAAATCAGGCGTATCGCCAGCGCCATGCGGATCGACCCCGATGGCCACCGCAATGTCGTGGATTTCGGTGTTGGCAAACAGCCGGTCACGCTCAACTTCCCAGGTGTTGAGGACCTTGCCACGCAGCGGCAGCACCGCCTGGCTTTCCTTGTCGCGACCCATCTTGGCGCTGCCACCGGCCGAATCGCCCTCCACTAGAAAGACTTCGTTTTGCGCCAGATCACGGCTTTCGCAGTCGGTCAGCTTGCCCGGCAGCACCGCCACGCCCGAGCCTTTGCGCTTTTCAACCTTTTGACCCGCCTTCTGCCGGCTCTGCGCCGCACGAATGGCAATCTCTGCCAGTTTTTTGCCGTATTCCACATTCTGGTTCAGCCACAACTCCAGCGCCGGGCGCACAAACCCTGACACCAGCCGCAGCGCATCACGCGAATTGAGCCGCTCCTTGATCTGGCCCTGAAACTGCGGGTCGAGCACCTTGGTGGAAAGCACATAGCTGGCGCGGGCAAACACGTCGTCGGGCAGCAGCTTGACCCCCTTGGGCAGCAGCGAGTGCAGATCGACAAAACTCTTGACGGCGGCAAACAGGCCGTCGCGCAGACCCGATTCGTGCGTACCACCGGCGCTGGTGGGGATCAGGTTGACATAGCTTTCACGCACCGGCGCGCCGTCTTCGGTGAAGGCCACACACCAGGCCGCGCCCTCACCATCGGCAAAACTCTCGTGCTGCGCATCGGCAAAGCCCTCGCCTTCAAACAGTGGAATCACCGGGTCAGCACAAAGCGTTTGCGTCAGATAGTCGCGCAGGCCGCCTTTGAACAACCAGGTCTGCACCTCTTTGGTTTTCTCCTGGAACAGCGTCACCGTCACGCCGGGCATCAGCACCGCCTTGCTGCGCAGCAGATGCTCCAGATGCGCCATCGGCAACAACATCGACTCAAAATACCGGGCATCGGGCCAGACACGCACGCAGGTGCCCGACCTGCGCTCGCCGTCACCGGCCGGGCGCAGCGTGAGTGGCTCGACCACATCGCCCCCGGCGAACACCAGTCGCGCCACCTGGGCTTCGCGGTAAGTGGTGACCTCCAGGCGGCTGCTCAGCGCATTGGTCACGCTCACGCCCACACCATGCAAGCCACCTGAAAAGCTGTAGGCGCCGCCCTTGCCCTTGTCAAACTTGCCACCAGCGTGCAACTGGGTGAACACCAGTTCGATCACCGGTGCGTTTTCGGTGGGGTGCAGGCCAAACGGAATGCCGCGACCATCGTCTTCGATGCTGACCGAGCCATCGGTATGCACGGTGACTTTGATTTTTTTTCCATGCCCGGCCAAGGCCTCGTCGGCAGCGTTGTCCAGCACCTCCTGCAGGATATGCAGCGGGTTGTCGGTGCGCGTGTACATGCCGGGGCGCTGTTTGACCGGCTCCAGTCCCTTGAGGACACGGATGGAGTTTTCGGAATATTCGGGGGTGGGTTTGATCGCCATAGCGGCGCATTGTAATCAGCCAGGCGGCAAACTACTGTACATAAAACCAGACAAATGATGCATCGCTTTGGCCCTGAATCTGATCGTTGCCAGGTTGGGCATTTCGGCCGAAGTTTCGCTATATTCGAACCATGTCAAAAAGCAGCCACACCCTCTCCACAACGCAAGTTCTGATTTGTGGTGCCGCCATCCTCACCCTTGCCATGGGTATCCGCCATGGCTTTGGTTTGTGGTTGCAACCGATCACGCAAGACCAGCACTGGAGCCGCGAAACCTTTGCCTTGGCGCTAGCCATCCAGAATCTGGTCTGGGGTGTTGCCGGCATTTTTGCCGGGATGCTGGCCGATCGTTTTGGCGCTTTCCGGGTGATTCTGGTGGGTGCGCTGTTCTACGCGCTGGGGCTGCTGGGTATGGCTTATGCCCCTTCGCCGCTGGTGTTTGCGCTGACCACGGGTGTGCTGATTGGCGCAGCTCAGGCCGGCACCACCTATGCCATTGTCTATGGCGTGATTGGCCGAAATGTTCCCGCCAGCCAGCGCTCCTGGGCCATGGGCATGGCCGCTGCGGCGGGTTCGTTTGGCCAGTTTTTGATGGTGCCGACCGAAAGTTTCCTGATCAATGGGCTGGGCTGGCAGCAGGCCCTGGTGGTGCTGGCAGCGGCTTCGTTGTTGATGATGCCGCTGGCCTGGTGGCTGCGCGAGCCCGACTTCAAGGGGGGCGGCGCTGGACATTTTCGCGAGCAGTCGATTTGGCATGCCTTGCACGAGGCTTTCGGCTACCGCAGCTTCCAGTTGCTGATGGCGGGCTATTTCGTCTGCGGCTTTCAGGTGGTGTTCATTGGTGTGCACATGCCAAGTTACCTGCGGGACCACGGCCTGTCGCCGCAGGTCGCCAGTTACTCCCTGGCACTGATCGGGCTGTTCAATGTCTTTGGCTCTTATGCGTCGGGCGCACTGGGGCAACGGATGCAAAAAAAGAACATCCTGGCGTTCATTTACCTGACGCGCGCGGTGATCATCGGTGTATTTTTGCTGGCTCCCCTGTCGCCGACGAGCGTGTACGTTTTTTCTGCGGTCATGGGGCTGCTTTGGCTTTCCACCGTGCCGCCCACCAACGCCACCGTGGCGCAGATTTTTGGCGTGGCGCACTTGTCGATGCTGGGGGGCTTTGTGTTTTGCAGCCACCAGATCGGCTCTTTCCTGGGTGTTTGGCTCGGTGGTTTTTTGTATGACCGGACCGGCAGCTATGACATCGTCTGGTACATCGCGATTGCGCTGGGGGTGATCGCGGCCGCGCTGAATCTGCCAATCAAGGAAGCCCCCATCGTGCGTCAGCCACTGCCTCAAGCGGCGTAGAGTCGTGTGAAGCCCATGAAATTGCTGAACAAGATGGCGGGCTTGGTGGCTTTTTTGCTAGCGCTGGCGGCGATTTTTAGCATGTACGGCCACCCTGATTTTTTGTTGACCATTGCCAACCAGGTGTGGGGCTGTTTTTGAGCATGACGAACGACTCAGTCCCATCCCTTGACCGGCAACCTGGCAGCGGCACGGCGTCCGAATGGATTCAGCGCTGGTCGCACTTGGCACCCAGCGCCGGCAGCATGCTCGACATTGGCTGCGGCGCGGGACGACACATGCACTGGTTTGCCGGGCGCGGCCTGCAGGCCACCGGTATTGACCGCAACCCACTGGGGCTGACAGTTGCCAGCCAGTATGGTGCAGTGGTTGCAGCGGATATTGAGACTGCCGACTGGCCGCTGCGACAGGCAGGCTTGCCGCTGCAGTTTGACGTGGTGGTGGTGAGCAACTATCTTTGGCGCGCGCTGTTTCCGGTGATTCTGCAAAGCCTGGCCCCGGGTGGGCTGCTGCTTTACGAAACTTTTACCTCTGACCAGGCCAGCATTGGCAAACCATCGCGACCGGATTTTTTGCTCAAGCACGGCGAGTTGCTCTCGCTTTGCCACGATTTGCACATCGTTGCTTACGAAAACGGCTTTTTAGGTCAGCCCGAGCGCTTTGTGCAGCGCATTGCCGCCATCCAGCCACGCCGGGACGCGCCCGACGCGGACGGTCCAGCGCGTTATCCACTCTCGCTAAAATAAGCGGTTTACCCGCTCAACGCTCCATAAAATGACCTTCCCGACACGCCCCATCACCGGCAGCATTGTTGCCATGATCACACCCATGCTGCCAGACGGCAGCATCGATTACCCGGGCTTGCGAAAATTGGTGGACTGGCATATTGCCGAAGGTACCGATTGCATTGGCGTGGTCGGCACCACGGGTGAGTCACCCACCGTGAGCATGCAGGAAAATTGCGAGGTCATCCGCGTATCGGTGGAGCAGGCGGCAGGCCGCGTGCCGATCATGGCGGGTTGTGGCTCCAATTGCACTGCAGAAGCCATCGAACTGGCCACCTTTGCCAAACAGGTCGGAGCTGATTGCCAACTGCAGGTGGTGCCCTATTACAACAAGCCGACGCAAGAGGGCCAGTACCGGCACTTCAAGGCGATTGCCGAAGCGGTTGATTTGCCGATGGTGCTGTACAACGTGCCGGGCCGCTCGGTGGCCGACATGACCCTTGACACGGCGCTGCGGCTGGCCCAGGTGCCCGGCATCATTGGCATCAAGGAAGCCACCGGCAACATCGACCGGGCGCAATGGCTGATTCGCGAGGCGCCCGAAGGCTTTGCCATTTATTCGGGCGACGACCCCACCGCCGTGGCACTGATGCTGTGCGGTGGCCATGGCAACATCAGCGTGACGGCCAATGTGGCACCGCGCCTGATGCACGAGCTGTGCCTGGCGGCCATCGCCGGCGATGTCAAACGCGCCATGGAACTCCAGTTCAAGCTGATGCCGCTGCACAAGAACCTGTTTGTTGAGGCCAACCCGATCCCGGTGAAATGGGCCATGGCCCGCCTGAACCACTGTGGTCCAACGCTGCGACTCCCCATGACAGCGCTGACCAGCGCCAATGAGGCCGTTGTTGAAGAGGCCTTGCGCGCTGTTGGCCTGCTGTAGGCCCCGATTTTTGACCTGACCTATCACCCGAAGGGACTTTTGTGAACCAATCCTCCAGACTTTTGCTCCTTGGCCTGACGCTGGCTCTGGGTGCCTGCTCAGTGCTTGAGACCGACAAAGTCGATTACAAAAGCGCTGGCAAAGCCCCTACGCTTGAAGTGCCACCCGACCTGACGCAACTCTCGCGCGAAAGCCGGTACGCCGTGCCAGGTGCGCCAGTCACCGCGTCGAGCTTTCAGATCGGCCAGACCGCCAAACAGACCTTGCCGACCAGCATGTCCGCTGTGGGTGACGTGCGCATTGAGCGCGCCGGCAACCAGCGCTGGCTGGTAATCGACCGCCCCGCCGACAAGCTGTGGGAGCCAGTCAAGGACTTCTGGCAAGAAAACGGTTTTTTGCTGACCATGGATCAGGCCAACCTGGGCATCATGGAAACCGACTGGGCAGAAAACCGCGCCAAGCTGCCGCAAGACATGATTCGCCAGACGCTGGGCAAGCTGATCGACACGCTGTACTCCACCGGCGAACGCGACAAGTTCCGCACCCGGCTGGAGCGCAATGCCCATGGCGGCACCGACATTTTCATCAGCCATCGCGGCATGATCGAGGTCTATAGCAACACCCAGAAAGACCAGACCATGTGGCAGCCGCGCGCTGCTGACCCTGAGCTGGAAACCGAATTTTTGCGCCGCCTGATGGTCAAGTTGGGTGTCTCGCAAGAGCAGTCGCAGGCCTTGGCGGCTGCGGGTGTGACCAAAAATGTTTCACGGGTGACGATGGTCAATGGCCAGCCCTCAGTGCAAATTGACGATGGTTTTGACCGCGCCTGGCGTCGGGTGGGCTTGTCACTGGATCGCACCAACTTCACGGTGGAAGACCGTGACCGCAGCAAGGGCCTGTACTTTGTACGCTACGTGGCCCCCTCAGCAGACAAGGCAGAGCCAGGCTTTTTGAGCAAATTGTTCAGTTCTTCCAAGCCCGACAGCGCACCCCAGAAATTTCGCGTGAGCGTGGTCAGCCAAGGCGACAAAACACTGGTCTCTGTCCAGAACGCAGATGGCTCCGTGGCCGCAACCACCGACGCCCAGCGAATTGCCAGCGTGCTGGCAGAAGACCTGAAATAAATGTTGGTCGGCCTGCCAGCGCACTCGGGCGCTGGCAGCTTCTGGCTCAACCGCTAATGGCAAAGCGGGTGCCGGCCTCTTTGATACCCCACAGCAACTCCACCATGGTCGGGCTGTTGAGCAAAGGCTCACCGGCGATCACCAGCCAATAGCCCGCGTCGTCCACCCAAAATGGCACAAAAGAGTAGCTGGGCAGCAAAAATTCGGGGTCTTGATGAAATGCGATGTAGCCCGAAGCACCTGGCCAGCCACGGCGTGCCTGGCGCGCTGCAAACTCGCCAAAGTCGGCTGCGGCGGCGCTCAGGACATCGGCCTCACCCTGCTCAAAACCACTGCGGCCCAGGCAAAAACCACCGTCTGAGGCAAGCACCACGCGCCGTTCGCTAGAAAGGCCGGCAATCACATGCTGCAGAAAATCGTCGAGCTTGGCATCTGGCCCTTGCAGCGGACGCTGCAGCCGTTGCACCCAGCCTTGCGCCTCGAATGCCGCTATCTGGGCCTCGTCAATGTTGGCTTTCGCCGACCAGCTGGCGGTATCCAAAGTCCGGTCGCCGGTGAGCAATACTTGCAGACTGCTTGTGACCGCATCCACTTTGGGTCGCCCAAAGGCATGTAGCACACCAGCCGGCGTCAGGGTGAACCATTCTTGAGTTGCTTTGTTCATATTCGAGACGTTGTGTCAGTGCGTGCAGGTGAAATTGGGTGTGGCAGCAGTTCCAGCAGAAATTCGCTGAGGTCGTGCGGCACGATCCCGAGCTGATGCAAGCGATCTTCAACCTGCGCCAATGCCAATGTGCGTACCGACACGGCGGTCGCCAGTGCGTCGCTACCGGCCACGCGCAAGACCACCGGCATCGGTGTATTGCTGGCCACCCAGTCGTCAGCTGGATGAATGATCAAAAAGTGCTGCATGGTGAAGCGAACTTCAAACGGCAGGCGTGCCTGCAAGCCCGCCAACAGTTTGCGCAACAACACCTGGCGCTCAGCACTCACGTCTGCCAGGTACAGCGCCAACTCGGCGGCATGCATGCCATGAACTGCGTTAGGTGCTGCCCGAGAAGGTGCTGCGGCGGTAACGCTCACCTTTTCCAGCAAGGTTACCGCTGCTGTTGGCACGGGTGTTGGCATTGGCATGGGCAAATGGGCAACGTTAGCGACAGTCTTCGTCGCCAGTTGGCTCAAGGAGTTGGCCGGCGTGCGTCGGCGTTGCTGCGACTTGACGATATCGGCTGCACGGGACAGCGCCGCCCGCATCGCTTCGGCGTTGTAGGGTTTGGCCAGCAAGACCCAGTTATCACGAAGACTGGCAAGCGCTGACTGCCATGAAGTGTCATGGGGTGATGTCAGCAAAATCGCTGCGGTATCGCCGGTGAGCAACGCCAATTGCGCCAGCGCAGCCTCGCCATGGCCGGCACAGCCATGCGCTGCCAGATCAATCAGCACCATATCTGCTGCCGGCAAGGCGGCATCGCGCCTGGCGGACTGCCCCTGCCAGCGCCAGGTGGGCATGAAGCGCTTTAAAAAAAGGTCAAACGTCAGCTCATCCCGAGGCAAAAAACCAGCCAAAAGAAGGTTCATGCCAACGGCACCTGTTGTTCCAGCTGACGACTGACGGCATCCCAGCCCTCAGGCAACTGAGTGTGATTCTTCAGCCATTGGCGTCTGGCCAGCATGAACGCCAGATTGTCGTGGCAGGTCAGGCAATGGTGTAAAAACAGTTGCTCACCCTGCGCGTCCGACGTCTCAATGGCCAGCACGGCGCGCGCTGCCAGGGCGCGTGAGTCGTCGGCACTACAGCGACGCGCCCGGGTCGAAATGTCGGCAGAGGGAATCGACAGCACGCTCCAGCGGGTTGCCAGCGGAGAAATGCGCGGCAAACTGGGTGTCGGCACCTGCGACTCAAACCAGCTGGCAACATGAGCGCTCAGGCGATCAATGGCCATGACCAGCGTCTTGCGCTTGAATGCGGCGTGATTGGGCCCCAACGAGGTAAAAATATCTGCCAGCACGCCTTGCACCGGCTCGGCACCGGGCAGTTCAAGGGCGGCATGGACACGCGCCAGATGCGCCTCGGTGTTGTGGCTGTCACGCAACAAATGGCGCGCCTGCCGACGCATCGTTCTGCGTGATGCATCCCACCCAGAAGAAAGGTTCATCTCTAGCCGCCTTAGTCCAGCAAGGTGTCCATCAAGTCAATCATGAACTCGGCTTCTTCCTGCGTCATCGCCTCAAACCCCTTTGGTAATCCCAATGAATCCAGCAGTTCTTGGTCACCGGCCTCCTGTCCCACCCCGATAAATGCATTTCTTATAGCATCAAGCTCAATACCTGCATTGGTTTTAGCCAATAAAACATGGGAAATATCACTGATGGCACTCTGCACCAGCACGCGCATCTGGCTACGCGTCAAGCGCGTCAGCGACGCATAAGCATCGGCCAGAAAAAAAGCAGCCTCCACCTCGCCCTTGATGACCTTGCGCGCGCCCGCCTGATAACTGTCCACCTTGACCCACTCAATCAGCGACTCGGTCAGATCAGCGGGTTCGAGCAAGCGCAGGCCAATCAGTTTGACATCACGGTTTTCGGTGACAGCGATGCGGCAACCGGGCTTCAGGTCTTCGAGGCCTTGCAGCGCAGACTCGGCGCTGGCAGCGATCACCATTTCGTCATAGCGCTGGGCCGGCCGTGCAAACGGCACATAGCCCAGGTTGCGGATCATGTCAGTGGCATCAAACGGGTTGGCATAAACGATGTCAGCCTGGCCACTTGCCAGCATCTCCGCCTGCTCTTGCGCGCTAGCCGGGGTGACCAGGTGCAGCTGCAGCCCCGAGCGGCGTTGCAGCACGGTGTTGAGCAAGTGCCAGCCGGCAAAATGCTCAGGTGAAAAATCAGGCGCTATCAGAAAATTAAGCTTCATGCGGCCGCCTTTTCTTCTTCAAGCCATTGTTTATAGACCGGAATCAGCGCATTGACCCGGGTGCGCGAGGGCTGACGGCGTACCGAGGTGTAGCCAACGATGGCCCCGTTGCGGATATTGGGCACCGCCGTGGCATAGACCCAGTAATAAGCGCCATCCTTGCGCAGGTTTTTCACATAACCATGCCACTTTTTTCCCGCTTCAATGTCGTCCCACAAACCTTTGAAGGCAATCTTGGGCATATCAGGATGACGCAGGATGTGGTGCGGCGCACCAATCAGCTCCTCGCGCGTGTAGCCGCTCATTTCGACAAAAGCATCATTGGCATGGGTGATGATGCCTGCCAGGTCAGTGCGCGAGACGATCAGCCGGCCAAGTGGAAACATGACTTCTGTCTCGGTAGCAAACACCTGGCGTGTGCTGCCGTCGGTATAAGTCAGTCGACTGGCAACGGACGGCTCTGCGGGCTCGGACATGTCGGAAAGCTTCATGAAAGATGCCTCAAATCAGTTTGGACAGCGTTTCTGCGGCGCGCTTGATGTCCAGAAAGATCAAGCCCAGCTTGGCATTGGACTTGGCCAACACCGTCAGTACTGCCTCTGGGCCGGCTGCGCTCATGATCACATAGCCGCGTTCGCCCTGGATCAGCACTCGCTCCAGCTTGCCACGCGCCAGTTCGCGTGCGGTGCGCTCGCCCAGCGACAGCAAGGCCGCCGACATGGCGCCAATGCGGTCTTCATCCATGCCTTGCGGCAGGGCGGACGCAATCATCAACCCGTCTGTCGATATCAGGGCCGAAGCCTCGATATCGGCGGTGGAGCCATTGAGGTCTTCCAGTGACTGCTGGAACATGTCGGTACGCATATTTCTATATCTCCTGAATCAAGCACGCTGAGTTGACGTGTTGATGAACGTGACTGCCGGCATACAGTTTAAACACAAAGCCGGCCCCCGCCCGCCTTCAGCCCAGCCAGCTGGTAAATTCAGCTACTGCAATGCGCGGAGTCTTGAACGTGTTCACCAGCGCACCCTCCTGTGCGTAGCCAAGCGCCATGCCGCACACCAGCATTTCATCGGCATCCGCGCCGATGTGGGGCAGCACAATGCTGGAAAAGCTGTTCCACGCCGCCTGTGGGCAGGTGTGCAGCCCATGCGCCTGTGCAGACACCATCAGGCTCTGCAAGAACATGCCATAGTCGAGCAGCGAACCGCGGCCCATGACGCGATCAATGGTAAACATCAGCCCCACTGGCGCGTCGAAAAAACGGTAGTTGCGCTGTTGCTGCAGGTACATCTTGTCTTTGTCAGCTTTGCCAATACCCAGCAAGCCATACAAACCCCAACCATTTTCTCGACGTCGTTCAATATACGGGCTGACCCACTTCTCAGGGTAGTAATCGTATTCTTCACGGTACTGCCCGGCCAGTGCGGGATCGGCACGTAGCGCATCCTGGGCAGCACAGACCTTGTTGACCAACTCCTCACGACTCCTACCTTGCAGCACATACACCTTCCACGGCTGGGTGTTGGTACCTGACGGTGCGCGACTGGCCACCTGCAGCAATTGTTCGATGGTTTCGCGCGGGACGGGTTGCGCCGTGAAGGCACGCGTGGACATGCGTGAAGTGATCGCTGCATCCACGACAGCAGCAGCTTCAATCCGATGGGGTGAAGGGTTCATAGGAGGTGTTGCCTTGGCGGCGAGAGTTAGCATTGGAGCCGATTTTCGTGCATCAGGGTTGTTGATCTTTCAGGTCATCGCAAACCAGTTCTTCAGAAACTTTTGTCTAATTTGTTGCATTGCAACAAAAATGACTTGCACCAAGTAAAGTTCTGCCTATAATTCTGTTCATGCTGCACTGCAACATAATCTAGTCGAGATTCAGGCACGGCGCAGAATCATTTTTTATTTAACTGATGGAGAAATCACCATGATGACCGTAGAACAAGTTTTGGCCGCACAAAAGGCAAATGTTGAAACTCTGCTGGGTTTAACCGCTAAGGCCTTTGAAGGTGTGGAAAAAATTGTTGAACTTAACATGGCCGCTACCAAGGCAGCTCTGGCTGACTCTGGCGACAATGCGAAAGCCATGCTGAGTGTCAAAGACGCGCAAGAACTGATGGCATTGCAATCCGGTCTGCTGCAGCCACTTGCAGAAAAGACTGCTGCCTACAGCCGTCACCTTTATGAAATCGCGACCGGCACTGCAGGCGAGTTCACCAAGGCCATTGAACATCAAGCGGCTGAGGTTCAGCAAAATGTGGTCGGTCTGATTGATTCCGCTGCCAAGAATGCACCGGCCGGCTCGGAAACCGCCGTCGCCGTCATGAAGAGCGCCGTGGCAGCAGCGGGTAACGCGCTTGAAACAGTACAGAAGGCAGTCAAACAAGCGACTGATGTTGCAGAAGCAAACTTTGCCGCCGCCAC
>JAIFMT010000172.1 GCA_020048295.1 Rhodoferax sp. | reverse complement strand
AGATCACCAAACTGATAGAACCCGGCAAAACTGCCCCGACGGTGGATGCCAATGCCGAGGTACTGAAAGTCATCCACGCCCGCAAGCGCGAAATGATCGAAAAAGAATGCGCCGGGCTGATCGAGTTCATCGAACCCAAACACGGCCTGGCCGCAGTAGGTGGCCACGAGAACATCAAGGGCGAACTGCTGGCGATTGCCAAGAACCTAAAAGAAGGCAACACCACGCTGACCCCGATGGGCCTGCTGGCTGTTGGCCCGATGGGTTCGGGCAAAACCTTTGTCATCAAGGCCTTTCTCAAAGAAGCCGGCTTGTCTGCCGTAGCTTTGAAAAACTTCCGAAGCAAATGGGTCGGCTCCACGGAGGCCAACCTGGAACGGGTGCTGGCCACCGTCAAGGCGATGGGGCCGATTGCGGTGATCATCGACGAAGGCGACCGCAGCTTTGGCAACGGTGGCGGCGAAGGCGGTGACGACGGCACCAGCTCACGCATCATCGCGCGCCTCAAAGAGTTCATGGCCGACACCGAAAACCGCGGCCAAGTGCTGTTTGTGATGATGACCAACCGCCCCGACAAGCTCGACAGCGACATTAAGCGCCCTGGCCGGCTCGACCGCAAAATTCCGTTTTTTTATTGCGAAACAGCCCTGGAGCGCTCGCAGGTATTGCGTGCCGTGCTATCAAGATATGCGCAGAGCAGTGTCGCCAGCGAGACCGAGCTGCTGGCCGTGTGCGAATCACTCACGGGTTATTCCAACGCCGACCTGGAAGCGCTGGCGCTGCTGTCAGTCGAACTGGCCGCCAACAGCGCCAGCCCGTTGAATGCCGCCGTGCTGACGCAAGCCGCGCAAGACTTCATGCCACCACAAGAGCGCGACATGATCGAATTCATGGAGCTGCTGGCGGTGTCAGAAACCTCGCGGCGCACCTTGCTGCCCAAGCGCTTTCGCGATCTGGCCGCCGCTGACATCCAGAGCCAATTGCAAAGCGCGCGCCACCGTGCGCTGGTGCGCTGACGGTTGGCCTGACCACCTGACCACCCCTATCTTCATTGCCATTTCACCCGACCCCAGGAGATCATCATGCCCCTCATGCAAGACCAGAATTTAAGCCCCGCCCAAGTCATCCTGCTCACCAAAGCCATGCTGTCGGTGGCGCTGATCGACGGCCTGGCTCCGGCCGAAGCGGCGCTGATTGGCCAGTTTTACGAAAGCTCGCGCAGTGCCAGCATGCCCGGCACCACCGAGCTGCTGGCACGCCCCGATGCACGCCAGTTTGACGTGGCCGAACTCGCCGGTTGCGACGCTGGTTTGGCCGACACGGTGGTGCTGATGTGCCTGATGACCGGCTACGCCGACGGTCGCCTGAGCGATGCTGAGCGCGCCCAGGTACAGGCGATTGCCAGCGAACTCGGTGTGTCGGACGAGCACTTTGATGAGCTGCTGGCGCAAGTGCGCGACGAACTGGTTGGCGCCCTGTCGCACCTGCCCGACGCCGGGTCGGTGGCGGTCGTCGTGAAAGAGCTGGCCGCAGCAGACTGAAACAAGTCCTGGCATCGTGGATGCCAAGGCGACGCGCGTGCGCTAACCCGTCACGCAGCGCTGTACATGCGCCAGCAGGCCATCGCTGGCATCTTCCACCAGGTCCAGCACTTCCTCAAAGCCGTTCGCGCCACCGAAATACGGGTCCGGTACGATCGGGCTGCTGAGATGCTGACAAAACTCGGTCAAGCGGCGCAGTTTGTGCTGATGCTGTGGCGGGCACGCCTGCTGTAGCAGTGCCAGGTTGTCGTGATCCATCGCCAGAATCAGGTCAAACGCAGCAAAGTCGGCCGGCTGGATTTGTCGCGCCCGCAGGCTTGACAAGTCATAGCCACGTCGCGCAGCATGCTCTTGCGAACGCGGGTCGGGCGGACAGCCAGGATGGTAGTCATGCGTGCCGGCCGAGTCCACCCGCACGGTGTGATGCAACCCACACGTCACAAGCTTCTGGCGAAATACACCGTCAGCGGTGGGGCTTCTGCAGATATTGCCCATGCAGACAAAAAGTACGCTGTAGTTCATGGAGGGTTGGCTCTGGTGGTCAGGTTTCAAGTCAAGCTCTGCATATTTTCTGACAAAAATCCCTGCCCGGCATGAATGCTGGAGGCCAGGGTTGGTGTCTGCAAAAGTGGCGTGAATCGCGCTTCTTCACCTCTGATGCGCCCTGACGACAACACCTATAGTATCGGTATAGGTTGCGCCATGCCTGTGCATGTGAAAAATTGTTGCCCCTATCGGACTTGAACTGACAAGCCCGAAGGCACTGGTTTCTATGACCAGCACGGCTGCCATTACGCCACCATGGCAAAACATTCTCGAAAACGACAAATGAATGAGTCGCTTACGACAATGCTCTGCTGGGACGAAGGGACCGAACCCTTGCCTGATGTGAATGGAAGTCCAGCCACGCCACAAATGGCAGGCTCGACCAATCGCAGTGGCTGCAGGCCAATGAAAAATACAAAATCAATAGCATCTCACCCTTACGCTGTATGGTCTAGGCAGAATTTTTGTACAAATCACCGCAATCCGGTTCAAGACGGTGGCCAGCTTGGCAGGTAACGCCTCGGGATCCACCACAGCGATATCGACAGCGCTGATGAATGAGCCTGCAACCCAGCCATTGTTCTGCTCTGCTCAGGCCAAAGGCGCTGATTGATCAGCGCATGGCTTCGGCGCTGCTGGCGCAGGCCAGCCTGGCGATGTGTTCTGCCACTGCGGTTGGCACGTTGGCATGGGCTTGCAGCGTGGCCAGCAGGCTCAAAGCAGCGGGAACGGTGTGTTCATACCCTCCGGCCCACACAGGCAAGGCCGATGCCGCCAAAGCACTGCGCGCTTCGATTCGTCGCTCCACATTGAATGGGTCGCGGAACGCGCCCGCCTCGTCAGGCATCGCGCCGCCAGCCGCTCGCCGCGTGCGTGCCGCTGCAGCCCGACCATCAGGTTTGATAGCGCTTCGCCCAATAACCACGAGGCATCATGCTTTGCTGGAAGGTTTTGCCGGGGGCTGGCCAGAGACTCCTCGACGCCATGCCGACGCCAGACAAAGCGCCCTGGCGCATAAGGGATGTGGCTGAGTTCATGGGTCTCAAACACGGCAAACTCGCAGAACACACCGTCAGCCATCAGTGCCTTGTGGCCATCAGCGGTGTTTTGAAAGTGCCAGGCCAGCGGGTACGCGTCTGCCAGCCAATCCAGTTGGGTCAGGTAGCGGGTCTTGGCACCGTCGGCCACCAGCACAAAAAAGTCCAGGTCTGACCAGGCATCCAGGCGGGCGGTTTCACGGCCGACCGAACCCAGCGCCAGCAGCGCCAGTGCATCGTTGCGCGCAGCAAGCGCCTGAGCCAGTGCGGCCAGGCGGTCGGTCAGAACTTGCGAAGTGATGGTCCAGGTGGCCTGCATGTCACTTTCAAGCACCGGTTTCCTCAGGCACGGGCACATTGCAATAACCACGTACCAGCGCGATCAGCACATCCTCGGGATACGGTTTGCCCAGATAGTGATCCACCTTCAGGGCGCGGGCGTACTCGCGATGTTTCTCGGCAATGCGCGAGGTGATCATGATGATTGGCAAGTCCTTCAAGGCCTGGTCTGCACGAATGTTGCGCACCAGGTCAAAGCCGTCCATGCGCGGCATTTCGATGTCGGTCAGCACCACCGAGGGCTTTTCAATCTGCAGTACTTCCAGTGCATTGAGCCCGTCCACTGCCAGCGCCACACGGAAGCCTTCGCGCTTGAGCAGGCGCTGAGTGACACGACGGACCGTGATCGAGTCATCAACCACCAGCACCAGCGGCAGCTGATCTGTGGCACTGGGCAAACCCTGGCCGGCAGCACCAACCGGCTTGGCCGGCTGCGCCGCTGATCCGGGTTGGCCAAAACTGTGCACCCGCGCGGCATAGCTGTTGGCCAGTGCCACCGGGTTGTAGATCAGCACCGCCGCGCCCGAGGCCAGCACCGTCATGCCCGCCAGGCCCGGCAGGCGCGACAACTGTGGCCCAAGGTTCTTCACCACAGCTTCACGGTTACCCAGCACCTCATCAACATGCAACGCAATGCGTTGACCGGCGCTGCGAAATACAGCCACGACAGCCGTCTTGCCGCGCGGCTCATGGCTGGCCGCCGAAATTTGCAACAGGGCACCGGCCCAGAAAAACGCCAGTGACTCGCCGTTGTAGTCAAAGTGCTGCGCCTGGTACGCCGCGTCAAGATCAGCCACCGGAATGCGCCGAACGATTTCCACCAGATTGGATGGAACGCCCATCACCACATCGCCCATGCGCAGCAACACCACCTGGGTCACCGCCGTGGTTAGCGGCAACACCAGCTTGAACTGTGTGCCCTGGCCAGGCAAGTTGGTCAGTTCAATGCGGCCACCCAGGCCGACCACCTCGGTGCGCACCACGTCCATGCCAATGCCACGTCCGGCCATTTCCGTGACCTCGCTGGCCGTTGACAGGCCAGAGGTAAAGATCAGATCAGCAACTTCTGCGTCCGTCAGGCTTTGTCCGACGCTGATTTTTCCCTGTTCAATCGCCTTTTCGCGAATCCGCGCCAGGTTCAGACCACCGCCGTCGTCACTCAGGGTCACCATGACATCGTTGCTGTGCTGCTCGACCTTGATGTTGATGCTGCCGCTTGGCGGCTTGCCTGCGCTGATACGGTCTGCAGCAGATTCGATGCCGTGGCAGACGGCGTTACGCAGTAAATGTTCAAACGCCGGTGCCACACGTTCCAGCACACCCCGATCCATGTCGAGTGAGCCACCCACAATATCGAGCTTCACGGTCTTGTTGAACTCTTTGGCGGCTTGGCGCACCACCGCGTAAAAACGGTCTGACAGGCTGTCAAAGTCCACCATGCGGGTGCGTAACAAGTCGCGCTGCAGTTCACGCGTCAGGCGTGCCTGCGCAATCAGATCGTCTTCGACACCTTCTACCGTTTGTTGCAGGCTGCGCTGCAAGGTGGCCACGTCGTGTACCGACTCGGCCATCATGCGGGTCAGCTCCTGCACCCGTGTGAAACGGTCAAACTCCAGCGGATCAAAACCCTGCGCAGCCTCTTTGCTTTGCGCCAAACGCGACTGCATCTGGGACTCGGACTGCAGTTCCATGTCACGCAGTTGGCTGCGCAGGCGATCCAGATTGCCTGTCAAATCACCCAGCGCACTGCGCAGTTGCCCCAGGCGCGATTCCAGCCGCGAGCGGGTGATCATCACCTCGCCCGTCTGGTTGACCATGTGGTCGAGCAACTGCGACTTGACGCGCGTGGTGTGTCCGGTGCCGCGCCGGGCAAACTGATTGGGGGCCGCAACGGGCTCGGACCACACCACGGCAGCAGCCGCTTCGGCCGCTGGTTTTGGCTGCTCAACAAGCTGCGCAGCAGGCTCCAGCAGCGCTGCCACAGGCGCAGGGGCCGCTTGCTCCGGCAACACCAACGCTGAAATCGGCATGGCGCGCAACGCATCAAAGCAGGCTGAGATGCTGTCCAGGCGGGTCAATAGGGGGTCAATGCGCGTGCTGCTGGCAGTCTCCACCGGGACTTTTTCAGCGGCAGATTCCATGCGATGGGCCATTTCACCCAGTCGCATCGCACCGGCCAGACGTGCACTGCCCTTGAGTGTGTGCAACGCCCGCAACACTTGCTGACGCGCAGGGGCTAGCGCCGGGTTGGCGCTCCACTGACGCAGCGCACGGTCAAGCTGTGGCAGCAATTCAAGTGCCTCTTCCTCAAAAATCGGGAACAGATCGACATCAAGCGTATCGCTCGCCGTGATGTCTTCTTCAGGCTCTTCAAATGTCTGTGCCGGGCTGGCCAGGTGCAAGTCTGGCTCCGTTTGCGTCAAAACACCAGACACTGCTTCGGGTTCTGCGTCCAACTCAGTTTCTGTTGCAAATTCAGGTGCTGCCTCTGATTGCAATTCCGGCGGCTCGCCGGTCAACCCGAAATCAAGGTCGATCTCATCCCAGGTAGCCGCTTCGGTCTCATCCAATTCTGGCTCAGGCACCAGCGACGTCACGACGCGGGTATCAAGAATCGCTTTGAGGGCCGGCAAGTGCGCCGGATCTGGGTCCTTGAGGAAACCAGCGGCAAACTGGTGCAACAAGCGGCGAATGTCTTCGGCCACTTCGACAAACAGAGTCGCATGCGCGTTGATGCCCGGGGGACCCATCAGTTGCGTATGCTCCAGTGCATGCTCCAGCGCCCTTGCCAGTTCGGACAAGGTCATGAAACCCACCGTGGCAGAACTGCCCGCCAGCGAATGCGCCAGCACGACACAGCTGTCGGGCATGGGCTGATCAAGTTCAATAGACCACTCGGTCAACTCCGTCAACAGGCGGCGCGACCATTCATCAGCCTCGTTCAAATAGACGTTGTAAAGTGGCAAGCCAATTTGCAGGGATCCGATAACCTTCACGGGCTCTTCAAACACCGATTCAGGTTCTGGCTGTGTGTCCAATTCCGCAGCCAATGCCGAGTCGAGTTCCAGTGCAGTCTCTCGGTTTGACGCCAGATCGGGTTCACCATCTGGCACAAGCTCGGGTGTCGGCTCAGGCGTGGGCTCAACGGGCAACCCCGTTTCCGCAGTCTGCTCAGTATCCTGCGCCACAGCGGCGTACAAGTCCGGTGCCAACAGATCGGCCAGCACATCAGGCTCAGGCTCAGGCTCATACTCTGGTTCTGGTTCTGGTTCTGGTTCTGGTTCTGGCGCAGCAGCCGTCAACGCGCTCAAGTCGATCACGTCAAGCACATCGCTGGCAGCAAGCTCAGTGGCTTGCGACACAGTTGCGGCCGCCGGAGACAAAATATCGTCAATAGTCAATGGTTCGTCTGCCAGCTCCGCGGCGATTTCCGGTACCGCAGGCGGCTCAACTGGCGATGGTGCCAGCAAATGGTCAAACGACAGATCAAGCAAATCTGCACCGGACGACGCTTCAGCGGGAGCTAAAAGGTCTAACTCGCCTGCCTCCTCATCGGCTGGATGTTGATCGAAATCGAAGGTCTGTGTTTCATCAAACTCCAGCAATTGTGTTGCTGAAAAGTCGGCCGGCGCTTCAGCAGCCTCGTCAGCTGGCGTGGCTTCAGCGCTCTCGACCGCTTCAGCCAACGCTGGTAAATCACCCAGGGCCTGATGCGGCAAATCCAGCACCGGTTCAAGTTCAGGCGCAGGCTCGGGTTCAGCCGCTGGCGTTGGCACCACGGGTTCACCCGGTGCAACGTCCGCCACAAGCGCTTCTGTAGCCGCTGGCACCTCAAGCGTCCCGAGCAGGCTAGGCTGGGTATTTGGCAGCACCAGTTCGCTGCCTACTCCTTCCAGCCGCAGGCGGTCGGCCGCCTGGCGAAACGGCATGGCGCGCCAAGCATCATCCGTACCGGCGGCAATGTCGTCCACCCATTGCGAAAAGCCCTTCATCGCCTGACCCGCGAGCGTCAGTAATTCTGGGGTCACCGGTAATTGCTGCGGAAGCCAGGCGTTAAGCACCTGCTCCATGGCCCAGCCGGCCTCGCCAAACTCGGTCAGTCCAACCATTCTGGAGCTGCCCTTGAGAGTGTGGAACGCCCGCCTCAAAGTGGTCTGCAGATCGAAGTCGGCGCGGTTATCCTGCAGCGATGCAATGGCCGCAAAGCCGTTTTGCACGACCTCACGCGCCTCTTCAATAAAGATGTCACGCAACTCGGCATCGTCATCGTCTTCAGCCACTTTAGCGGTCGGTTTGGCAACCACTGCAGTCTCTGGCACCGCCGCCGGGGCAGCGGCCCGACTAACTACGGTTTTCGGGAATTCCTCTGCAGGCTCTGGCAAGATTTCCGGCGCGGGCGCCACCCCAGGCAAAACGCTGGCAGCCAAAGTGACCGGCTCCTCAACAGGTGTCGGCAAAACCTCGGGCTCGATGGTTTTTTGCCGACCCATCACCGAGCGGAATTCGCCCAGTTCGTCGTCATACACAAACAGCTTTTTGGCCAGCTCACGCTGATAGCTCAGCATATCGATCAAAAAGCCGAGCGCGCCCAGGCTGTTACCCAGCTTCTCGAACACATTGGCAGCACCCCCCACCGCCGTGTCCACCAGACATCGCTCCACCGTGTCACGCATGCGCAGCGCTGCCGTCGCGGCCTGTTCGAGCCCCAGCACTGAAAACACGCCTCGCATTTGCGACAAGCGTCCCGGTACCTCTTGCAGCGGTGTTTTATCATCCGGGTGGCGGAAGAACGCGTCCAGTGATGACTCCACCTCGCCCAATGTGGTGCGCAGCTCATCGACCACGCTGCCCATGGTTTGCCGATCGCTGACGCGCCGGTACAACTCTTCCATCCACTCATCAAGTGGCTCTGGCTGGCCGCCATTAAGCACATGGTCCAGCCGTTGCGCCAGCCGGTTGCCACGCTGCACCATCAACTCGTTGGTGGGATCCAGATCGTCATACGCTGCCTCCAGGTACAGCACAGCCGTGGCGACTTCCATCGCCAGCGCAGGCGCCGGTGCGCTGTTGGAGCGGATCAGGCTGTCCTGCACCCGGGTGATGGCACGCGCCAGTTCGCCACTCTCCGGATGCAGCTTGATGATGGAATCAGCCACCAAGCTGAACTGATCAGCGGCCAGTTTGATGCGGCTGGTATCCCCCCCCGACAGCGAGGACCAGGTTTCAGTGGCGGCAGCGATACGCTTGCGCGCTTGCGCCAGCAAAGCAGGGTCAAAGCGGCCAAACTGGGGCTTGTCATAGTTCACCCGAACCGGGTGTGTCAAACCGTAAGCCTGTTGCACCGCACGCAATGCCGGTGCCGGCTCTGCGGCGGCGGGGACCGCCTGGGCGCAGAAAAATAGCAAATCCTGCACCAGTTGCTCGGAAATATCGGGCTCACCACGCGCCAACGTCCGATATTGCAGCAGCACCCGCGAGGCCGCGCGCTTGGCATAAATGTCAGCCGCACACAAGCCCAGCGCCACGGTCTCGAAATAGGCCGCCACCACCGCCCACAGCACCCTCGGGTGCAGCTCTTTTTGCGCCACCGCAAAACCCAGGCTGATGTCACACATGGCACGCGCTGAGGGCACGTGACCGGTCTTGACCACGTTGAGCACGTAGCCGTCTATGCGTGAACGCACCGCCGCGTCATAGGGCAGCGGCTGCACCCGATCGGGCAAGCGGACATCGATCCAGCGCCAGCTGTGTTGCCACAGGTCAGCCGGATGCACACGGTCTTCACCGATCAGGTCAAGCACATCACGGTATTGTGGAAACAGCGCCACCGCCGACAGATTCTTGCCCTTGAGCAGTCCTTCCAGGTAGTCGGTCAGGGCAAAACTGGCACGCTCCACCTTGAGTGCAGCTGCGTCGCTGCAAAACTCGGGTTTTTGCACAAACTTCTGCACCAGTGCCTCCATGGCACGCAACATTTTTGCAGGCACTTCGAGCCCAACCATCTCCAGCGCACCGACCGCCTGGTGCAATTGCTGGCGGGCAATGCGCAGCTGGCTACTGTCCAGTGCGGCCAGATCGGAGCCGCGCGACAGCTCGGCATCACGCACAAAACGGCGCAGTGCCTTGGTCGCGCCGTCCAGCGACTTGCGCAATTCATCGAGCACCCAGGCCAGCGGCCCCAGGTCCGCCACAACGCCAGCACTCTCACCCATCACTGCAGCTTGGGTTTGCATGAGTTTGTCCGTCAAAAAATAAATAGAACCGGGCCAGGTCAGGCAATGCGAAAGCGCGCCACAGATTCGCGCAACTCATCGGCCATTTTGGAGAGTTCGCGCACTTGCGTGGCGGTGGATCGCGTGCCTTCACCGGTTTGTTCTGTGACCGCGAAAATGTGCTGGATATTGCCCGCCAGTTCATTGGCCAGATTGGCCTCTTGCGAGGTTGATGCGGAAATGTGTTCAATCAGTTCGGCCAGGCGACGCGACACCTGGTCGATCTGACTCAACGCCGTGCCGGCGTTGTCGGAGAGCTTGGCGCCTTCCACCACACCGTGGGTGGAGCGTTCCATGGCCCCAATCGCATCCTGGGTATCGGTCTGGATCGCCTTCACCAGCGCCGCAATCTGGCGTGCCGCATCGGCAGAACGTTCGGCCAGCCGCTGCACCTCTTCGGCCACCACCGAGAAACCACGCCCGGCATCGCCGGCAGAGGCGGCCTGGATGGCAGCATTGAGCGCCAGCACATTGGTCTGTTCGGTAATGTCAGAGATCAGCTCGGTGATTTCACCGATTTCCTGCGACGACTCACCCAAGCGCTTGATGCGCTTGGAGGTGTCCTGAATCTGGTCGCGGATGGTGTTCATGCCGCCAATGGCGTTCTGCACCGCTTGCAGACCTGTTTCCGCCGCCTCCAATGATTGCCGCGCCACATCGGCCGACTCCTGCGCCTCGGTCGAAACCTGGTTGATACGGCTGGCCATGTCCACCACCGCACGGCCGGTTTCCTTGATTTCGTGCAGTTGTTCGTTGGAGGCCGCCAACAGTTCGGTGGAAGTGACATCCACGTCAGCCGTGGTCTGCGCCACCTTGGCAGCGGTGTTTTGCACGTTGCCCACCAGCAAGCGCAATTCTTCCACGGTGTAATTGACCGAGTCCGCAATGGCACCGGTGATGTCTTCGGTCACTGTGGCCTGCTGGGTCAGGTCGCCTTCGGCAACCAGTTGTAGTTCGTTCATCAAGCGCAAAATGGCAGCCTGGTTGGCATCGTTGACGCGCTTGGCTTCTTGCTCCTGCGCTTGCGCTTCCAGCTTGAGTGCCTCGGCATCGACTTGACGCTGCCGGCTATCAAGCAATTGCACATACGACAAGGCCGCAGCACTGAGCAAGGCCAGCAGCGCGGCAACCGCGATGATGGCCAACACCAAGCCGCCAATCGATGTCTGTTGCGCCAGCGCGCCCTGCAGCTCGGTCAGCTTGCCACGCAAATTCTCGCTGTCGGCGAGTATGGCAACCTGTGCCTTGCGCGCGGCCAGCAAACCCGGCAAATTGCCCAGAACCGCACCCACCGGACCAGCCGTTTCACTGTACGCCTTCAGCAAATTTTGCAGCTTTTCGCGTAACGCTGCATCGCCGGCTGCCGCCAGACCCAAGGCAGGTTTGCCATCGAGCAAGCCACTCACCAACTGCTTGTAGGTCTCCAGGTCCTGACCCAGCGAGTCGATGGCCTGCGGACTGACTCCGTCGAGACTTAAAAACCCGGCGGCCGATTTGCCGATGCGCTGCGTCAACATGCCAACCGCACTGGCCGCAGTAACCTCTGCAGCCGGTGCACCGCGCTCCAGCTTCATCGCCAGCACCGCCTCGGCCAAATTCAACTGACCTGACGATTGCTTTTGCAAAGCCTGCAATGCTGCAACCGCTTGGGTCAGCGCTTTTCTTTGCGCCAGCACCGTCGCGGCATTTTTTTCTGCCCGGTCTGCCATGGGCTCGGCCTGGTCAAGAATCAGCTTGTCGTCCCCACTCACAGCCACCAGCCCCATGTCGGAGTCACCCTCCATCAAGCCATGCACCACCTTGGCCAGCACCTGTGCGCTTTGCGACACGTCGGCAAAGGCCTTTTCATCACCGACCAGTGCCTGGGTCACCGCTTTGGCCAGCCGCTGCGACTGCATCAGCGCGTCTCCTGTGGCTGTCAACTGTCGGTTGGCCTGCCCACTTTGATTCAAGCCCAGCAGCGTCGCCACAGCCAGCACCACCACGGCAGCAATCAGCAATATCACCAAAACCCGCTGATGTTGCGCCACTGTCTTCTGCCCCAAAAGCGGCACCGCAACCAGTTGGCTCGACAGCTTGCTCGCAGTGGCGTGCGGCTGCAAAACATCGGGCGGCCCGTATTGCGTCAGACCGGATTTGATTTCCGCATCAGACTGATAAACAGAAACATCGGGCAGACTCATGCTCAACCGGGAGTCGGGCTCGGCACTGGGCGCTTCTTTGCGGAAAATTCGCAGCAGTGGGTCAAAAAACGCCATAAGGTCACCCCAATCAGATAGTCAGTTGCCAATGTTCAAAAATTCGGCGGTCTGTGACAGTGCCCGCAAATCCAGTTCCTGCCAGCTCACCCCTTGCGCATCCACGCGTCTAGGGCCTAGCCAAGCCGCTGAGCCGACTGCAGCAGGCACAGTGTCCACAAAGGCCTCAGCACGACGCAAGCCTGCCAGGCCGTCCACCATCAAGGCAGTGTTGATTTCAAGTTCGACATTGAACGTGATCAGTTGCACATCGGCCCAAGACTGCTCGCTGCGCACCACCCCGATTCCCAAAAAACCAGCCAGATCAACCACGCCATACAAACCGCCCCGCAAATTCACAACCCCGGCAAACCATGGCGCCGCATAGGGCACATGAGTCACGCTGGCCATGGCAAAAATTTCGCCCGCCTGCGTCAACGGCAGCAAGTAATGCCCTGCACCCGCCAGAATGCCCAACCAGGCGGCAGAGGTTTGCTCGGTGCGCGCCGTCTGCAGCCGCTCTGCCAGACGGTTTTGCAAATCCCTGAGTGCTTCTCTGTTGCTCATCGGTACATCACCAGGCTAGCCCAGCGCCTTGATTTTTTCAATCAACTCAGCCGGATTGACCGGCTTGGTGATGTAGTCCTTGGCACCCTGGCGCAAGCCCCAGACGCGATCGGTTTCCTGATTTTTACTCGTGCACATGATGATGGGGATGTCGGCATACGCCGGCGTGCGATGGATGGCGCGCGTCAACTGGTAGCCGTTTTGCCCAGGCATCACCACATCCATCAAAATCAAATCGGGTTTGGTCTCGGTTAGCCGCTTGAACGCTTCGTCCGCGCCCTCGGCCGTGCTGACGGACATGCCGTTTTTTTTCAGCACGTCCGACAGATACAACAACTCGGTTTTCGAGTCATCGACGACCAGCACATTGTGAATTGCCACTACACCACTCCCTCAGAAGACACACCATACTGCTCAACAGCCTTGAGCAACTGGTCTTTGGTAAACGGTTTGGTCAAATAATCTTCGGCGCCCACCATGCGCCCACGCGCCTTGTCAAATACACCGTCTTTGGATGACAGCATGACGATGGGCACGTTGGAAAATTTGGCGTTGCGCTTGATGATGGCGCAGGTCTGGTAACCATCAAGCCGGGGCATCAGGATGTCGCAAAAAATCAGGTCAGGACGGTAGTCACTGACCTTCGCGAGCGCATCAAAACCATCTTCGGCCAGCATCACGTCGTGCTGTCCGGCTTTGAGAAAAATCTCGGCACTGCGACGGATGGTATTGCTGTCATCAATCACGAGAATTTTCAGATGCGATGGGGTCGTATTCACCAGCGATTCCTCCTGTGTGGACTTCAACAGCCAGACGTTTGCCGGACGATATCCGACACCACCGACAGATTAACTGTTTTCAAAGCAAAAAACATGCAATATGTGCCCAAAAAACACCACATATCAAATTTGCACCATTTCAAAATCGTCTTTGCGCGCCGCACACTCGGGGCAGGTCCAGTTCAGCGGAACATCCTGCCAGCGGGTGCCAGGCGGCAAGCCATGCTCCGGGCTACCGGCGGATTCGTCATAAATCCAGCCACAAATCAGGCACATCCAGGTTTTCAATGGCATCACTGCGAAACGGACCTTCAAATAGAATATAAAAAACGCTGCCGACAACACTCCATACAGCCAGCAGCCAACATCGTCCTATTTTGCCTGAAGAAAATTTCGGCCCTCCCATGCCATCAGACTCCGTGAACCCCGGCGACCTGCCGCAACCCGAGCCGACGGCTTGTTTGCTCGCCTTCAATGCCAGCGACCCCAGCGGCGCGGGCGGCCTGGCGGCAGACTCCATGGCGACAGCTTGCGTCGGTGCGCACGCGCTGAGCGTGATGACCGGCGCTTATGCACGCGACACCGCGCATATTTTTGATTTTTTCCCACTGGGCGACGAGGCGGTGGCCGAGCAGGCCCGCGCCGTGCTGGAAGACATCGAGGTGCAGGCCATCAAACTTGGTTTTGCCGGCACGCCGGATAACCTGGGAGTGGTGGCTGGCATCTCGGCCGACTACCCCGACACGCCGTTGATTGCCTTCATGCCCGACCTGTCGTGGTGGAGCAACGACGAAATTGAGGCCTATCACGAAGCCTTTGTCGATTTGATCCTGCCGCAGACTGCCGTGTTAATTGGCAACTACAGCACGCTCAAACGCTGGCTGCTACCGCTGTGGCACAACGACCGCCCACCCGGTGCGCGCGACCTGGCGATTGCCGCCGGGGAGTTTGGTGCCAGCTACACCCTGGTCACCGGCATCGACCTGGGCGAGCGTGGCCTGGAAAATGTGCTGGCCTCGCCGCAAAGCCTGCTCGCCAGTGCCCGTTTTGACCGGCTGGAGGGCCAGTTCATCGGCAGCGGCGACACCTTGTCGGCGACCTTTGCCGCGTTGTTGGCCAACGGCTACGAACTGGTTGACGCGTTCACCGAAGCCTTGAGCTACCTTGAGGGCAGCCTGAGCGAGGGTTTTCGCCCTGGCATGGGCCATCGCCTGCCCGATCGGCTATTTTGGGCGCAGTCACCTGACATGCCCGACGGCGCAGCATCAGCGCCGGCTTCTTCAGACCCGGCTTCGCCCGGACATCCATTCAATGATCTCCATCCCCATGCTACCCAACACTGACCACAACACCACCTTGTTCGAACGCGCCCGCAAAGTCATTCCGGGCGGTGTCAACTCACCCGTGCGCGCCTTCAAGGCG
>JAIFMT010000118.1 GCA_020048295.1 Rhodoferax sp. | reverse complement strand
GTGCGCGCCCGGGTGGAGTCGCGGCTGGGCTTTCGGGTCGGTGGCAAGCTGCTGGCGCGTCCGGTTGAACTGGGTCAACCCGTGCAGGCCGGGCAACTGCTGGCACAGCTTGATCCGCAAGACCTGCAGTTGGCCACCGACGGCGCGCGGGCGCAGGTGGCTGCAGCGCAGACCAACCGTGATCTGGCAGCGGCTGATTTCAAGCGTTATGAGGCACTGCGGGCGCAAAACTTCATCAGCGCTGCCGAGCTGGAGCGCCGCGACACCACGCTCAAAGCCGCCCAGGCGCAACTGGCGGGTGCCCAGGCGCAACTGGCAGCCCAGGGCAACCAAAGCGCTTATGCCAACTTGACCGCTGACGTGGCCGGCGTGGTGACTGCCGTGCTGGCCGAGCGTGGGCAGGTGGTGGCGGCCGGTGCACCAGTGGTGCAGGTGGCGCAAGACGGTGCGCGTGATGCGGTGTTTGCCGTGCCCGAGGACAAGCTGGCCGGTGTCAAGGTCGGCGCGCCGGCGCTGGTGCGGGTGTGGTCCAGCGATGCCACGCTGACGGGCGTGGTGCGCGAAGTGGCGGCCAGCGCCGACCCGGTGACGCGCACTTTTTCGGTCAAGCTGGCGTTGCCGGCCAACGCAGATTTGCCGCTGGGCAGTACCGTGGCGGTGCTGCCCACTGGTTTGGCACCGCTGCAACCCCAGCACATCAGGATTCCTATCAACGCGTTGCGCCAGCAAGGCCAGGGCAGCGCGGTCTGGCTGCTCGACAGCAGCACCATGACGGTGAAATCGCAAGCCGTGCAAGTGGCCGGTGCCGATGGCAACGACGTGGTGATCAGCGCCGGGCTCTCCCCCGGCATGCTGCTGGTGACGGCTGGCGTGCATGTGTTGTCGCCCGGGCAGAAAGTCAGTCTTTATAAGGAAAAAGTGCCTCCAGCCCTTACCAGTAAAGCGCAGACAGCTATAGTTAACGGTGCATCCGTAGCGGCCGCTGCGGGTGCTAGCGCCACTTTGGCCAAGTGAGGTGGCCATGTCGGAGCAGCACCTGCAGCCTGAAAAAGGCTTTAACCTGTCGCGCTGGGCCCTTGAGCATGCGCCGCTGACGCGGTTTTTGATGGTTGTGCTGATGCTGCTGGGGGCAACCAGCTACTTTCAGCTGGGGCAAGACGAAGACCCGCCGTTTACCTTCCGGGCGATGGTGGTACGCGCTTACTGGCCCGGTGCCAGCGCCCAGCAGATGGCCGAGCAGGTGACCGACAAGCTGGAGCGCACCTTGCAAGAGGTGCCGTATGCCGACCGCATCCGCAGCTACTCCAAACCCGGTGAGTCGCAAATCATCTTTCAGATCAAGGACTTTGCACGCGGTGCCGAAGTGGCCAACGTGTGGTACCAGACGCGCAAGAAAATCGGCGACATGCGCAGCACTTTGCCTGCGGGGGTGCTGGGGCCGTTTTTCAACGACGATTTTGGCGACGTGTTTGGTGTCATTTATGCCTTGCAGGCACCGGGTTTCAGTGCCGCCGAGGTCAAAACCTTTGCCGACGATGCGCGCCAGCAGTTGCTGCGCGTGCCGGATGTGGCCAAGGTGGAGCTGTTTGGCGACCAGTCAGAAAAAATCTACATCGAGGTCTCGCAAAAACGCCTGGCACAACTGGGGTTGGACATGAACGCGGTGCTGGCGCAGCTGGGCCAGCAAAATGCCGTGGAGGCCACCGGGGCGGTGCAAACGCCGCTGGACGTGGTGCAGGTGCGCGTGGCCGGGCAGTTCAACTCGGTGGACGAGCTGCGCGCGCTGCCGATTCGCGCCGGCGAGCGCCAGTTGCGCCTGGGCGACCTGGCTGAGGTCAAGCGGGGTTATGTTGATCCGCCTTCGGTCAAGGTGCGTTTTCAGGGGCAGGAAGTCATCGCCCTGGGGGTGTCGATGACCAAGGGCGGCGACATCATCGCGCTGGGCAAGTCGCTGAAAGCCGCAGCGGCGCAGATCGAAAAAAGCCTGCCGCTGGGCGTGACGCTGGCGCAGGTGCAAGACCAGCCGCAATCGGTGGCCACCTCGGTCAACGAGTTTGTGCGGGTGCTGATTGAGGCGGTGGCGATCGTGCTGGCGGTCAGTTTCATCAGCCTGGGGCTGCACCGGCAACATGGCGTGTTGCCCTGGTATCGGCGCTGGACGCTCGACATGCGACCCGGGCTGGTGGTGGGCATCACCATTCCGCTGGTGATGGCAATGACGTTTCTGGCCATGAACTACTGGGGCATCGGGTTGCACAAGATTTCGCTGGGCTCGCTGATCATCGCGCTGGGCTTGCTGGTGGACGATGCCATCATCGCCGTGGAGATGATGGTGCGCAAGATGGAAGAGGGCTACGACAAGGTGCGTGCGGCCACCTTTGCCTACGAGATCACCGCCATGCCGATGCTCACCGGCACGTTGATTACTGCGGCGGGCTTTTTACCAATCGGCATTGCCCGCTCGATGACCGGTGAATACACCTTTGCGATCTTTGCCGTGACGGTGATTGCGCTGGTGTTGAGCTGGATCGTGTCGGTGTATTTTGTGCCGTACCTGGGTGTGCGGCTGCTCAAGGTGCCGCCGCATGTGGTGGCGCACGCGCAGCACGGCGGTGCCGCCGACCACGAGCACGACATGTACGACACGCCGTTTTACCGGGCGTTTCGCCGGGCGGTGAACGCCTGCGTGCGGCACCGCTGGATCACCATCGCCGTCACGCTGGCGCTGTTTGGGCTGGGGATTGCCGGCATGGGGCGGGTGCAGCAGCAATTTTTTCCGGATTCGAGCCGGCCGGAAATTCTGGTGGACCTGTGGTCGGGCGAGGGCACCTCGTTTGCCGCCACCGAAGCCGTGGCCAAGCGCGTTGAGGCACGCCTGATGGCCGAGCCCGGTGTGCTGTCGGTCACGCAGTGGGTGGGCTCGGGCGTGCCCCGGTTTTACCTGCCGCTGGAGCAGATTTTTCCGCAAAGCAATGTGTCGCAGCTGATTGTGGTGCCCAAGGATTTGCCCACCCGCGAGGTGCTGCGGCGGCAACTGCCGGCGCTGCTGGCGCAAGAATTTCCGGAAGTGCGCGGGCGCAGCACGCTGCTGGCCAATGGGCCACCGGTGGCGTACCCGGTGCAGTTCCGGGTGGTCGGGTCAGACCCGCTGCTGCTGCGTCAATACGCCGACGAGGTCAAGGCGCTGATGCGGCAAAACACCCACACGCGCGGGGTTAACGACAACTGGAACGAGTCGATCAAGGTCATGCGCCTGGAGGTTGACCAGACCAAGGCGCGCGCGCTGGGGGTGTCAAGCCAGTCGATCGCCCAGGCCTCGAGGACGATTCTGAGTGGCACCACCGTGGGGCAATACCGCGAGGCTGACCGGCTGATCGACATCGTGCTGCGTCAGCCGCTGGACGAGCGCAACGCCATCACCGACATCGCCAATGCCTACCTGCCAACCGCCTCGGGCAAGTCGGTGCCGTTGACGCAGATCGCCCGGCCTGTGTTTACCTGGGAGCCCGGCGTGATGTGGCGTGAAGGGCGCAACTACGCCATCACCGTGCAGTGCGACATTGTCGAAGGGCTGCAAGGGGCCACCGTGAGCCAGCAGTTGCTGCCCCCCTTGCGCGCTCTGGAGGCCCGGTGGGCGCAAGCCGGGCAGAGCGATTACCGCATCGAAGTGGCCGGCGCCGTGGCCGAGAGTTCCAAGGGCTCGGCTTCGATCGTGGCGGGCATTCCGGTGATGCTGTTCATCACCTTCACGCTGCTGATGCTGCAGTTGCACAGCTTCAGCCGCGCCATGCTGGTGTTTCTGACCGGGCCGCTGGGCATTGCCGGCGTGGCCGGGGCGCTGCTGTTGCTGAACCGGCCATTTGGTTTTGTGGCACTGCTGGGAGTCATTGCGCTGATGGGCATGATTCAGCGCAATTCGGTCATTTTGATCGACCAGATTGAGCAGGACCGCGCCCGGGGCGTGCCGGCCTGGGAAGCGATTGTGGAGTCTGCCGTGCGTCGCCTGCGCCCGATTGTGCTGACCGCTGCGGCGGCTGTGCTGGCCATGATTCCGCTGTCGCGCTCGGTCTTTTGGGGGCCGATGGCGGTAGCCATCATGGGTGGCTTGATTGTGGCCACGCTGCTGACGCTGCTGGCGCTGCCGGCCATGTACGCGGCGTGGTTCCGGGTGGAGCGCGCTGATCCGAGGGTTGCTTAGCAGGTGGCTGTTGACGGTTTGGTGACATCCCGCCGCGAATCACCCGTTTCAGCGGGTTTTGCGCGGGTGGCGAAATTGGTAGACGCACCAGGTTTAGGTCCTGACGGTAGCAATACTGTGCGGGTTCGAGTCCCGCCCCGCGCACCACCAACATTTTGGAGATTTTTTCATGGTCGTTGCTGTAGAAACACTGGACAAGCTGGAACGCAAGATGAGCTTGAGCTTGCCTATCGGCGCCATCCAGTCGGAAGTGAGCGCACGGCTCAGGAAGCTGGCACGCACCGTCAAGATGGACGGTTTTCGCCCAGGCAAGGTGCCGATGAACGTGGTGGCGCAGCGCTATGGCTATTCGGTGCAGCACGAAGTCATGAACGATAAGGTCGGTGAGGCTTTTTTCAATGCCGCCACCGAAGCGCAATTGCGCGTGGCGGGCCGCCCAAGCATCAATGAAAAAGAGGGTGCTGCCGAGGGTGAGTTGGCTTTTGAAGCGGTGTTTGAGGTGTTTCCCGAGGTCAAGATAGGCGACCTCACCAGTGCGGTGATCGAAAAAGTGACCACCGAAGTGTCTGATGCGGCGATTGAGAAAACGGTGGACATCTTGCGCAAACAGCGCCGCACCTTCTCGCTGCGCGCCCACGACGCACCTGCGCAGGATGGTGACCGGGTGACGGTTGATTTCGAAGGCAAGATCGACGGCGAATCATTCACCGGTGGCAAAGCCGAAGACTTTCAGTTTATTTTGGGCGACGGCCAGATGCTCAAGGAATTTGAAGAGGCCACCCGTGGCCTGAAATTCGGCGAGAGCAAGACCTTTCCACTGGTTTTTCCGGCGGATTACCACGGCAAGGAGGTCGCAGGCAAGACGGCTGACTTCATGGTCACCGTCAAAAAGATTGAAGCCGCGCATCTGCCTGAGGTGGATGAAGCCTTGGCCCGGTCGCTGGACATTGAAGGCGGCACGGTGGAAGCCATGCACGCTGACATTCGCAAAAATCTCCAACGCGAAGTTAAAAGTCGCCTGCTGGCACGCAACAAGGCCGCGGTGATGGACGCGCTGGTGGCGCACGCCGAACTCGACCTGCCAAAAGCCAGCGTGCAGGACGAAATCGGTCGCCTGCTGGAAGGTGCCCGCGCCGACCTGAAGAAACGTGGCGTCAAGGATGCAGACAAGGTCACCATCCCCGATGACATCTTTCGCGAACAGGCTGAGCGCCGCGTGCGCCTCGGCCTGGTAGTGGCCGAATTGGTGCATGCCAACAACCTGCAGCCGACCACCGAGCAGCTCAAGGCGCATGTGGAGGAACTGGCGTCCAGCTATGAGAAACCTGCGGATGTGTTGCGCTGGTATTACAGCGACAAAAATCGTCTGGCACAGGTAGAAGCGATGGTGCTGGAAAACAATGTCACCAACTTTGTGCTGTCCAAAGCGCAGGTCACTGAAAAAGCCATTTCCTTCGATGAATTGATGGCGCAGCAATAGACCAGCGATGAGGCAGCGCAAAACAGCTGTCCGGGGCTTGTGTCAGACTTGCGAGTCTGCATCGCAAGCCCTTTTATCTTGAGGGTTGGTTTTTTTGGCTACAGTTGCGGCAGTTTGCGACAGATTTATGAATTTAAATTGAACCATCAGAGGCGCGTAATGGATATTCAAGGTTTGGGCATGATCCCCATGGTGATCGAGCAGTCGGGGCGCGGTGAACGCTCTTACGACATTTATTCACGTCTGCTCAAGGAGCGTGTGATCTTCATGGTGGGCCCGGTCAACGACCAGGTGGCCAATCTCGTGGTGGCGCAGCTGCTGTTTCTGGAGAGCGAGAATCCCGACAAGGACATTTCGTTTTACATCAATTCACCGGGCGGGTCGGTTAGCGCGGGCATGGCCATTTATGACACCATGAACTTTATCAAGCCGCAAGTCTCGACCTTGTGTACTGGCATGGCAGCCAGCATGGGCGCGTTTTTATTGGCAGCCGGGGCCAAGGGCAAGCGTTTTTCGCTGCCCAACTCCAAGATCATGATTCACCAGCCCTCGGGTGGCAGCCAGGGTCAGGCCACCGAGATCGAGATTCAGGCACGCGAGATCTTGAAAACCCGCGAACAACTCAACAAGATTCTGGCCGAGCGCACCGGGCAACCGCTGGAACGCATTGAGCGAGACACCGAGCGTGACTATTACATGTCGGCACAAGAGTGCCAGGAATATGGTCTGATTGACCAGGTCATCACCAAAAGGGCGTAGATCTCATGGCCGAAAAAAAAGGCTCCTCGGGCGAAAAAACCCTGTACTGCTCGTTTTGTGGCAAGAGTCAACACGAAGTCAAAAAGCTCATCGCCGGGCCGTCGGTGTTTGTGTGTGACGAGTGCATTGAACTGTGCAACGAAATCATCCGCGACGAACTGCCCCCGCCAACCGAATCTCTGGCCAGCAAGGATTTACCCACACCCGCAGAAATCAAGGCCAATCTTGACAGCTATGTGATTGGCCAGGAAACGGCCAAGCGTACGCTGGCGGTCGCTGTGTACAACCACTACAAGCGTTTGCGGCATCAGGAGCATTCCAAAAAGGATGATGTCGAGTTGTCCAAGAGCAATATCTTGCTGATCGGGCCAACCGGTTCTGGCAAGACCTTGCTGGCTCAAACGCTGGCGCGCATGCTGGATGTGCCCTTTGTGATGGCCGACGCAACCACGCTGACAGAAGCTGGCTATGTGGGTGAAGACGTTGAAAACATCGTGCTCAAATTGCTGCAAAGCTGCAATTACGATGTTGAGCGGGCGCAGCGCGGTATTGTTTATATTGATGAAATTGACAAGATTTCGCGCAAATCAGACAACCCATCGATTACCCGTGATGTCTCTGGCGAGGGCGTGCAGCAAGCGCTGCTCAAGCTGATCGAGGGCACGGTGGCCAGCGTGCCGCCGCAGGGTGGGCGCAAGCATCCGAACCAGGACTTTGTGCCAGTGGACACCACCAATATCCTGTTCATTTGCGGCGGCGCGTTTTCCGGGCTTGAGAAAGTCATCGATAACCGCACTGAATCGTCTGGCATCGGCTTTGGTGCGGCGGTCAAGAGCAAACAAAACCGGGATCTGACCGAAGTGTTCAAGGACGTTGAGCCAGAGGACCTGATCAAGTTTGGCTTGATTCCTGAATTGGTCGGTCGCATGCCGGTGGTGACCACGCTGGGTGAACTCAGCGAAGAAACGCTGGTGCAAATTCTGACCGAGCCAAAGAATGCGTTGATCAAGCAGTACAGCAAGTTGCTGGCCATGGAAGGCGTTGACCTGGAAGTCCGACCCGCTGCGCTCAAAGCGATTGCCCGCAAGGCGCTGTTACGCAAGACCGGTGCACGTGGTTTGCGTTCGATTCTTGAGTTGGCGCTGCTGGGCACCATGTATGACCTGCCAGACTGTTCCAATGTGGAAAAAGTGGTGGTCGAAGAAGCCACCATCAATGACGACAAGGCCCCCTTGCTGGTTTACCGTGAAGTTGCCAAAAAGGCCTGATCTGGCGAGTTATTCAGGACGTTTTGCAGTCACTGAAAGCGCCGGGTTTTGTGCATACTCGAAGCTGCCGCTTGAAAAGCGGCAGCCTTTCCCCACCTCCACCAGGTAACAAAAAGGACGCTTTATGTCTGGACACACTCCCTTGCCTGCCACGCCAATCGATCTGCCCCTTTTGCCATTGCGCGATGTGGTGGTATTCCCGCACATGGTTATTCCGCTGTTTGTCGGCCGTCCGAAGAGCATCAAAGCGCTGGAGACGGCAATGGCGACCGACCGCCGCATTATGCTGGTGGCTCAAAAAGCGGCAGCCAAAGACGATCCACTCATCACCGACATGTTTGCCGTGGGTTGTATTTCGACCATCCTGCAGATGCTTAAGCTGCCTGACGGAACGGTCAAGGTGCTGGTGGAGGGCCAGCAGCGTGCGCAGGTTGGGCATATTGACGATGGTGAATCGCATTTCAGTGCCAGCATCACCCCCATGGAGGTCGTTTCTGAACCTGAGAGCAAGGTGCGTGGCAAGGCCAGCGAAGTGGAAGCCTTGCGCCGCGCGGTGATGCAGCAGTTTGACCAATACGTCAAACTGAACAAGAAAATCCCGCCTGAAATTCTCACCTCAATTTCCAGTATTGACGACTCCGGTCGCCTGGCTGACACCATCGCAGCCCACTTGCCGCTGAAGCTGGAGAGCAAACAGGCCGTGCTGGAACTTTCAAAAGTGAAGGACCGGCTGGAAAACCTGTTTGAGCAAATCGAGCGCGAAGTTGATATTCTTAATGTCGATAAAAAAATCCGCGGCCGGGTCAAGCGGCAAATGGAAAAAAACCAGCGCGACTTCTATTTGAATGAACAGGTCAAGGCCATTCAGAAGGAACTGGGCGAAGGGGAAGATGGCGCTGACATCGAAGAGATCGAGAAAAAGATCAAGGCCGCCAAGATGCCCAAGGAAGCCTTGAAAAAGGCCGAAGGCGAACTCAAAAAACTCAAGCTGATGTCACCCATGTCAGCCGAGGCTACCGTGGTGCGAAATTACATTGACGTTTTGACTGCCTTGCCATGGGCAACCAAGACCAAGATCAAGCACGACCTGACCCATGCTGAAGTGGTGCTCAACGAAGACCACTATGGACTCGACAAGGTCAAGGACCGCATACTTGAATACCTCGCGGTGCAGCAGCGGGTTGAGAAGGTCAAGGCACCGATCTTGTGCCTGGTTGGACCACCCGGTGTGGGCAAGACATCGCTGGGGCAATCGGTGGCCAAGGCCACCGGGCGCAAATATGTGCGCATGGCATTGGGTGGCATGCGCGACGAGGCCGAAATCCGTGGCCATCGACGTACCTACATTGGCGCACTGCCGGGCAAGGTGTTGCAGAGCCTGTCCAAGGTTGGCACCAGAAACCCATTGTTTTTGCTCGATGAAATCGACAAGCTCGGCACGGACTTTCGGGGTGACCCGTCCAGCGCTTTGCTGGAGGTGCTCGACCCGGAGCAGAACCACAAGTTTGGCGACCATTATGTCGAGGTTGATTTTGATCTGAGCGACGTGATGTTTGTCGCAACCTCCAACTCGATGAACATTCCGCCCGCGTTGCTCGACCGCATGGAGGTGATTCGCCTGGCGGGTTATACCGAAGACGAAAAAACCAACATCGCGCTCAAGTATCTGTTGCCAAAACAACTCAAGAACAACGGCGTCAAGGAAGAAGAGTTGAGCGTCACTGAAGAGGCGGTGCGCGGCATCGTGCGGTATTACACCCGTGAGGCGGGTGTGCGTTCGCTGGAGCGTGAAATCTCGAAGATTTGCCGCAAGGTGGTCAAGGGCCTGCTGCTGAAGAAAATGAAAGCCCAGGTCGTTGTCAATGACGACAATCTGAACGACTTTCTGGGGGTACGCAAATACGATTTTGGCCGCGCTGAAAAGAAAAATCAGGTGGGCCAGGTCGTCGGTCTGGCCTGGACCGAGGTGGGTGGCGACCTACTTACCATTGAGGCTGCCATGATGCCCGGAAAAGGGGTCATCACGCGCACGGGTTCGCTGGGCGACGTGATGAAAGAGTCGGTGGAGGCCGCGCGCACGGTGGTGCGAAGCCGCTCACATCGACTCGGCATCAAGGATGAGTTTTTTGCCAAGAAAGACATTCATATTCACGTGCCCGATGGGGCAACGCCAAAAGACGGTCCGAGCGCCGGGGCAGCCATGACGACCGCCTTTGTGTCTGCCATGACCGGTATTCCGGTGCGCTGCGATGTGGCGATGACTGGCGAAATCACCTTGCGCGGAGAAGTGACCGCCATTGGTGGTTTGAAAGAAAAGCTGCTGGCCGCTTTGCGCGGCGACATCAAGACAGTGCTGATTCCTGAAGACAACGCCAAGGACCTGCAAGACATCCCCGAGAACGTCAAGAACGGTCTTGAAATCGTGCCGGTACGCTGGATTGACCAAGTGCTTGAATTTGCCCTGGTTCACATGCCGACACCGTTGCCCGAAGATGAGGTGGAAGGGCTGGCGGTGCCGGAGGTGGCCTCTGAGGCAGTTGGTGCCACTGATTCAGTCAAGCACTGACACAAAGTTTTCATCAAGGCTGCCTGATCGCGTTAATTTCCACGCTATAATTTAGGGCTTGAATGCGGGAATAGCTCAGTTGGTAGAGCGCAACCTTGCCAAGGTTGAGGTCGAGAGTTCGAGACTCTTTTCCCGCTCCAAATAGAAAAAGGGAAGCCATCGCTTCCCTTTTTCGTCACGGTTCTGGCGCGATAGCAAATCGGTTATGCAACGGATTGCAAATCCGTCTAGCCCAGTTCGACTCTGGGTCGCGCCTCCAAGCTAGATAACGAAAGCCTGCTACATTAACACTAGCAGGCTTTTTCTTTTGGCGTTGGCAATTTCAATCACGGCTTGCTCAAAATTGCCCCTGCCGGCATTGGGTTTGTCGACACTGCCAGACAATGGCACGCATGAATGCACGCCCTGCCCCACTTGAACTCGTCAGAACCCCGCTGCGGTGGGACAACAGTTTTCACCGCCTGGGTAACCGTTTTTTCACCCCCTTGGCACCGCAACCGCTGACTGATCCGTACTGGGTTGGGCGCAGCCTGGACGTTGCAAAGCTGCTGGGTTTGAGCGATGCACAACTGGACTCTGACACCCTGCTGCAAGCGCTGTCCGGCAACCAGCCCATCTCGGGCACGCAGCCGCTGGCCAGTGTGTATAGCGGCCACCAGTTTGGCAACTGGGCCGGCCAACTGGGTGATGGTCGTGCCATTCTGCTGGGCGAAACCAACGGACTGGAACTGCAACTCAAAGGCTCCGGACTGACACCCTACTCGCGCATGGGCGACGGCCGCGCGGTGTTGCGCAGCAGCATCCGTGAATTTTTGTGCAGCGAAGCCATGCATGCCCTGGGCGTTCCCACCACGCGCGCGCTGTGTGTCACCGGCTCGGACGACGAGGTGTGGCGCGAATCGCTGGAAACCGCCGCCGTGGTGACACGGGTGGCACCCAGCTTTATCCGCTTTGGTCATTTTGAGCACTTTGCCGCCCGTCGCCAGTTCGACGAACTGCAAACCCTGGCCGACTATTGTGTTGACCGCTTTTACCCGGACTGCCGTGACACGAAAGAATATACCGGCAATGTTTACGCCGCGCTGCTGCAACGGGTTACGGCACGCACCGCGCTGATGGTGGCGCACTGGCAGGCGACGGGCTTTTGCCACGGCGTGATGAACACCGACAACATGAGCATTCTGGGACTGACCATTGACTATGGGCCGTACCAGTTTCTCGACGCATTTGATCCCGGCCACATCTGCAACCACTCCGACCGTCAAGGCCGCTACGCTTTTGACGCACAGCCTGACATCGCCCACTGGAACCTGTTTGCGCTGGCACAGGCACTGCTGCCGCTGATCAAAAACCAGGCGCTGGCGGTGCAGGCACTCGATACCTTCAAAACTGCGTTTGATAACGCTTATTACCGGCTGATGGGTGGCAAATTGGGGCTGATGGATGCAGGCGAAGCGGCTGTTCCCCCGGATGGCCAGGGCGCGATTGCCGCTGGGGCGTTGATCCAAGGCATTTTGCGGTTGCTGGCGCAAGACCGGGTGGACTACACCATCTTCTGGCGCCGCCTCAGCCTGGCAGTGGCCACAGGCAACTTTGAGCCGGTGCGCGATTTGTTCATCGATCGCGCCGCGCTGGATCTCTGGTTGCTACAATATAAAGAGCTCAAATCACATACAGATAAAGGGTTAAAGTCTGATTCTATGCTTAAAATCAACCCAAAATACGTGCTCCGAAACCACCTCGCCGAAACCGCCATCGCCGCTGCCAAACAAAAGGATTTTGCTGGCGTGGCCACACTGCTGGCGCTGCTGCAAGCACCGTTTGACGAACACCCGGGCTTTGATGCTTATGCCGACTTTCCGCCCGATTGGGCGAGCAGCATTGAGATCAGTTGCAGTTCGTAACTCTCCATGAACAGCCACGTACCATCTGGTACAGCAAACACGCAAGAAGTCCTGCCATGCCCTACCCCATCCAGAAAAGTGAAGCCGACTGGCAAACCCTCCTCAAAAGCAAAGGTGCCGAAGCCGTCGCGTTCGCAGTCACCCGCCAGGCCGCCACCGAACGGCCGCACAGTGGCAAATATGTCAAACAATGGGCACAAGGCAGCTACCACTGCATCTGCTGCGATGCCAAACTGTTTGAAGCCGACACCAAGTTTGACGCGCACTGTGGCTGGCCCAGCTTTTCCCAGGCGCTGCCGGGGGCCATCACCGAGATTACCGACCGCAGCCACGGCATGACGCGGGTGGAAACCGTCTGCAGCCAGTGCGGCGCGCACCTGGGCCATGTGTTTGACGACGGCCCCACCGATACCGGCTTGCGCTACTGCATGAACTCGGCTTCGTTAAACTTCAGCCCTTCATGAAAATACTGATCGACTTTTTTCCCATCCTGCTGTTTTTTGGCGCGTACAAACTTTACGACATCTACATCGGCACCGCCGTGCTGATGGCCGCCACCGTGCTGCAAATGGCCCTGATTTTGCGCATCGACCACAAACTGCAGGGCATGCACAAGATCACGCTTGCGCTGATATTGGTATTTGGCACGTTGACGCTGGTACTGCACGACGAACGCTTCATCAAATGGAAGCCCACCGTGCTCTACGCCGCCATGGCCATTGGCCTGGCGGTGGCAGTGTGGGTCTATAAAAAGAACTTTCTCAAACTGCTGCTGGGCAGCCAACTCAGCCTGCCCGAACCCGTGTGGATGCGCCTGAACCTGGTCTGGGTGGTGTATTGCGCCTTCATGGCGGCCATCAACGGCTATGTGGCGGCCTACTACAGCACCGAGGCGTGGATGAACTTCAAACTGTGGGGCTACGCCTTTCCGCTGGTGTTCATTGTTGGCCAGGGCTTTTACATCTCACGCTACCTTACCGCAGACGACACCAAACACACCACATCATGAACACGCCCCCTACCGCACAACAACTGCAGCAGCGCTTGCAAGACGTTTTAGCCCCAGAGTCGCTGCAAGTCATTGATGAGAGCAGCCAGCACCACGGCCACGCGGGTGCCAACGGCAGCGGCTTTGGCACCCACTTCAGGGTGCGCATCACTTCACATTTATTTACTGGCAAGCCGCTCGTGGCAAGGCATCGGCTTGTGTATGATGCGTTGCAAGATTTTATGGACCAAGGCCTGCACGCACTGGCCATCGAAGCTCAGGCACCTGTCACCGCTTAGCGCCAGCCGAATCCCCCAACTTTTTTATTTTGAAACTCAGGAAATTTGCATGAAGAAACATCTCTTGACCGGAATTGCCGCAGCGGCGCTGATGGCCGGCCTGTCACCCCTGGCTTCTGCCCAAAACCTGGCCATCGTGAATGGCAAAGCCGTGCCCTCGGCACGCGCCGATGTCTTGGCCGACCAGGTCAAACGCTCGGGCCGCCAGATCACCCCTGAACTCGAAAAACAGATCAAGGACGAAGTCATCGCCCGCGAAATCTTCATCCAGGAAGCGCAAAAACAGGCGCTTGACACCACCGAAGACTTCAAGACACAGATGGAATTGGCCCGCCAGACCATCCTGATTCGTGACCTGTTCACCAATTTCCAGAAGTCCAACCCGGTGACCGACGAAGAAGTCAAAGCCGAGTATGACCGTTTTGCCGCCGCCAACAGCGGCATGGAATACAAGGCGCGCCACATTTTGGTTGAAAAAGAAGACCAGGCCAAGGCCATCATCGCCAAGCTCAAAAAGGGTGGCAAGTTTGAAGACATCGCCAAGAAAGAAAGCAAAGACCCAGGCTCTGGCGCCAAGGGTGGCGATCTGGATTGGGCCCCGCCGGGCAACTACGTGGCCGAGTTTTCGCAAGCACTGGCGCAGCTGACCAAGGGAAAAATGACCGAAACTCCGGTGAAAACGCAGTTTGGCTACCACATCATCCGCCTCGATGACGTGCGTGATGCCCAGTTGCCACCGCTGGAGCAAGTCAAACCGCAAGTGCTGCAGCAGTTGCAACAGCAGAAGCTGGCCAAGTACCAAAACGACCTGCGCACCAAGGCCAAGGTGGAGTAAGTCAAGCCTGTGGGTTTGAAACAGCGGCTTCACCTGGCCGCTTTTTTTGGCGTAGAAAAACCGAAAGGTACCGGCCTGACAGTCAGAACCAGCCCAGCAGCATCAAGGCCCCCAGCAGCAGTGGCTGGTGCAGCAGGTAGTAGCTCAAGCTCCAGCGGCCCAGCAGCGCCAGCTTGCCAGTCAGTGCCGCTGCCGGTAGCGGCTGGCCAATCCATTGCGGCCTGGCGTGCAGCAGCCAGTGGCCCACAGCCAGCCCCCACCACATGACCCCCAGCCAGGGAAAGACCGGCACATAGTCTTCAGTCACCGGCTTGTGCGTGATCCAGCCCAGCCAGTTCAGCCAGGGTGCATTGAAATACATCACTAATTGGGCTGTAGCCCACGTCTGCAAAGTGTAAGAAGCTACAAACTTTGATGCAATTGCCAGCCCACCCAGCCACCATAGCCAGCGCCCCCAGGAGGCGCTAAGGCGCGCCACGATCAGCATCACCGCCATGCCGTGCAGCACGCCAAAGTAAATGAAGCTGTCCGGATACATCAGCCACGACCCCAGCGTCACCAGCAGCGCAGCTCCCGCCACCAGTAACCAGCGCCGCCAAAAACGCCGCCAGCTTTGCCCCTGCGCTGCCGCCACCGCTTGCCCAGCTCCGGCACAGAACAGAAACAGGCTCACGATCAGCGTGCGCTGCCAGGTCCAGAACGGGTCGTGGTAAAAATTTTGTTGCAGGTAGCCAAAATGGTTCAGGTCAAAGCTGAAGTGAAACAATGTCATCCAGATCATGGCCGCGCCGCGCAAGCCATCAAGTACATCAAAGCGTTGGGTTGTCATGGCTGCCAAGTGTAGATAAACCCCATGCAATGGCGCAGCGGCGAGCCACGCAGCGAACCTGCCCTTACCCGATAATCTCGCCTCATGTCACTCTTGCCGCACCAACTCGAACTCCTGGCCCCGGCGCGCGATGCCGCCATTGGCATCGAAGCCATCAACCACGGTGCCGACGCCGTCTATATTGGCGGACCCTCCTTCGGGGCGCGCTCCAGCGCTGACAATTCTGTAGCTGAAATCGCACGTCTGGCAAGCCATGCACACCGTTTTAACAGTCGGATTTTTGTTACCCTGAACACCATCTTGCGGGACGACGAGCTGGCGCCTGCACGTCAGCTGGCATGGCAACTGTATGACGCCGGGGTCGATGCACTGATCATTCAGGACATGGGTCTGCTCGAAATTGACTTGCCACCAATCCAGCTGCACGCCAGCACCCAGTGCGACATCCGCACGCCCGAGAAAGCGCGCTTTTTACAAGATGTGGGGTTCAGCCAGATCGTGCTGGCACGCGAGCTTGATCTGTCGCAGATCGCGGCCATTCGCGCCGCCACCGACCCCGGGCGCTGCACGCTGGAATTTTTTGTACATGGCGCGCTGTGCGTGGCCTACAGTGGCCAGTGCTACATCAGCGCCGCGCACACCGGGCGCAGCGCCAACCGGGGTGAGTGCAGCCAGGCCTGCCGCCTGCCCTACCAGGTGGTCGATGACAAGGGCCGCTTTGTGGCGCACGACCGGCATGTGCTCAGCCTCAAAGACAACAACCAGAGCGCCAACATCGCCGCGCTGGTGGATGCCGGGGTGCGCAGCTTCAAGATTGAAGGCCGCTATAAGGACATGGCGTATGTGAAGAACATCACGGCGCATTACCGTCAGTTGCTCGATGCGCTGATTGACGCGCGACAACATGGCGACCAGCCGCTGGCACGCGCCAGCAGTGGCAGCACCACCTTCAGCTTTACCCCCGACCCGAACCAGAACTTCAACCGCGAATTCACCGACTACTTTGTGCAAGGCCGCCAGCACGACATCGGCGCTT
>JAIFMT010000152.1 GCA_020048295.1 Rhodoferax sp. | reverse complement strand
CCCGCACCACCTCCATGGCTTGCTCGACGCGCTCCACCGGGTGAATCGTCAGGCCTTCAAAATCCTTGTGGTGCAGGTTTTTGGGCGCGTTGGCCTTGGGCACCACGGCCACGCTAAAGCCCAGCTTGGCGGCTTCTTTCAGGCGCTCCTGGCCACGCGGGGCTGGCCGCACCTCACCGGCCAGGCCCACCTCACCAAAGGCAAAAAAGCCTTTTGGTAGCGGTTTGCCGCGCAGGCTAGAGGTGATGGCCAGCAGCACCGCCAGGTCGGCTGCGGGTTCGCTGATGCGCACGCCGCCCACCGCGTTGACAAACACATCCTGGTCCATGCAGGCCACGCCGGCGTGGCGGTGCAGCACGGCCAGCAGCATCGCCAATCGGTCGCGGTCCAGCCCGACGGACAACCGCCGTGGCGAGGGGCCGCCGCTGTCCACCAGTGCCTGAATTTCAACCAGCATGGGACGCGTGCCCTCCAGCGTGACCATGACGCAGCTGCCCGGCACCGGCTCGCTGTGCTGACTCAAGAAAATCGCGCTGGGGTTGCTGACACCCTTGAGGCCACGCTCGGTCATGGCAAACACGCCGATCTCGTTGACTGCACCAAAGCGGTTCTTGATGGCGCGCACCAGCCTGAAGCTGCTGTGCGTGTCGCCCTCGAAATACAGCACGGTATCGACCATGTGCTCCAGCACGCGTGGCCCGGCCAGCGCGCCTTCTTTGGTGACGTGGCCCACCAGCACGATGCTGGTGGCGCGCCCACCCGCTGCGCCATCTGCGTGGCCGCTGGCTTTGGCAAAGCGCGTCAGGTGCGCGGCGCATTCGCGCACCTGCGCCACCGAGCCCGGGGCCGAGCTGAGCTGATCAGAGTACACCGTCTGGATCGAGTCGATCACCGCCACGTCCGGGCGCGTGGTCTCCAGCGTGGCAAGTATTTTTTCCAGCCCGATTTCGGCCAGCACCTGCACCCGCGAGCCGTCCAGCCCCAGCCGGCGCGCGCGCAGGGCCACTTGCGCGCCACTTTCTTCGCCGGTGACATACAGCGTGCTTTGGCCGCTGCGTTGCAGCGAATCGAGTGCTTGCAGCAGCAGCGTTGATTTGCCAATGCCGGGGTCGCCGCCAATCAGCACCACACCGCCTTCGACCATGCCGCCACCCAGCACCCGGTCAAGCTCCTCGTGGCCGGTGGGGGTGCGTGCCATGTCAACCGCCTCGATGTCGCCGAGCACCATCACCGCAGCGGTTTTGGCCAGCGCAGCAAAGCGGTTTTTGGTGAGTTGCGGGCTCTCGGGCACGGATTCGATCAGCGTGTTCCAGGCATTGCAACTGGGGCATTTGCCCAGCCACTTGGGGCTGACGCCGCCGCATTCCGAGCAGATAAATTGGGTCTTTTCTTTGGCCATGGCAGTGATGTTACTGTATAAAAAATCAGGTTCTGTGCGGTGGGTGCGATTCAAACCGGTGTGCTGCTTCAAAAGGAGAGTTTTTGGGCGTCAAGTTTCACACCAGTGCTGGCCTGATCAGCCGGGCGCGGTGATTGGGTCATGCGCATGACCCAGTCGCCGTGCCGGGTAGACACTGAAGCATTGATTTCGAGAGACACCACACCCGTTTGAATCGCGCCCCTGCGCGGTCCTTGTTGCGAATACGCAAGCCCGTGCCCCGGGGTTTTCCTAGACTGCGTCACTCGCCATTGGCTGGCGCACTGGCGCACCCGGGCGGTCCACTGCGGTCGCAGGCGCCAGCGCTTGCCATGTGTTGAAAGGAGTCCGTGTGATGGAAAAGATCTGGCTCAAGCACTACCCACCAGGCATGCCTGCCGAGGTGGATGTCAATGAATTTTCGTCGCTGTGCGATGTGTTGCGGCACAGTTGCCAGCGCTTTGCCGCCTTGCCGGCCTACCGCAACATGGGGGTCGCCATGACCTATGACGAACTTGACTGCTACAGCCGTGACTTTGCCGCCTACCTGCAAAGCGGTTTGCGCCTGCGCAAGGGGGAGCGGGTGGCGGTGATGATGCCCAATCTGCTGCAGTATCCGGTGGTGCTGTTTGGCATCTGGCGCGCCGGTCTGGTGGTGGTGAACGTCAACCCGCAATACACCGCACCCGAACTGTACGACCAGTTGCAGGACTCGGGTGCCGTGGCGATTGTGGTGCTGGAAAACTTTGCCCATACCCTGCAGCAGGTGCTGGACCAGCACCCGGCGATGCAGCTGGCGGTGATGACCACCGAAGTTGGCGACCGGTTTCCGGTGCTCAAGGAGATGCTGACCAACGTGGTGGTCAAGTTCGTAAAAAAGCTGGTGCCACCGTGGGATATTCCTGATGCCACCGAATTCAACGCCGTGCTGCGCGAGGGCCGCGAGCTGCTGCAGGAAGATGTGACGCTGACGCACCAGGACCTGGCCTTGCTGCAATACACCGGCGGCACCACGGGTGTGGCCAAGGGGGCGATGCTGACGCATGGCAACATGGTGGCCAATGTGCTGCAAATGGCGGCCTGGGTGGCGCATGACTTGCAAGAGGGTGTCGAGACGCTGGTCTGCCCGCTGCCGCTCTACCACATCTACGCCCTGACCAGCACCCTGGTGTTCCTGAAGATTGGCGCGCAGACTGTGTTGATCACCAACCCGAAAGACCTGCCCGCCATGCTGCATGACATCAAGGCTTGCCGCATGAGCGCCATCATTGGTGTCAACACGTTGTACCGCGCGCTGCTTGACAACCCCGGGTTTGCGCAGGTTGACACCCGTCACCTGAAGGTGGCCAACGCGGGTGGCATGGCGGTGCAGCGCGTCGTGGCCGAGCGCTGGAAACAGGCCACCGGTGTACCGATCATTGAAGCCTATGGCCTGACTGAAGCTTCGCCCGGAGCCATCGCCAACCCCCTGAACATCCAGGACTGGACCGGCTGCATCGGCATGCCAATCCCCTCCACCGAGGCCATCATTCTGAACGATGGCGGGCGACCGCTGCCGGTGGGCGAAGTGGGCGAAATCTGTGTGCGCGGGCCGCAGGTCATGGCCGGCTACTGGAACCATGTGGACGAATCCACCAAGGCGTTCACGTCAGACGGCTGGCTGCGCACCGGTGACATGGGCTTCATGGATGAGCAGGGCTGCTTCACCCTCACCGACCGCAAAAAGGACATGATCATTGTTTCGGGCTTCAAGGTATTTCCCAACCAGGTGGAGGATGTGGTGGCCATGCATCCGGGCGTGGCAGAAGTGGCCGCCATTGGCGTGCCCGACGCGCGCACCGGCGAGGCGGTCAAGCTCATTGTGGTGCGGCAAGACCCGGCGCTGACCGAGCCGGACCTGCTGACACACTGCCGCAGCCAGCTGACGGACTACAAATTGCCCAAAACCATCGAGTTTCGTACCGAGCCCTTGCCCAAGTCCATCTTGGGAAAAATTCTGCGCCGGCAATTGCGTGATGCGGCTGTCGCGGCGCAAGGTCCGATGATGACGGATGAGTCCCCGCACTGAGTCGGACAAGCGCCAAGTCAGCGCGCCCAGCGGCTGTGGTGGCTGGCATGTTCAGGGGCGGGCGACACTGGCCAGCACCGAAAAATGATTCAAAATTAGTAGCTGCTTTAGCAATCAAAGTAAGGGCTAGAGGTTGATTTAATGCATAAAAATCGAATGACCGCTGAGGCCGTGCCAGAAGGCGTGGCCGCGAGTGGCCTGAGTGCCCGTCAAGCGGCCGGGCAGCCAAAGGCTGACGGCCCCAACGCGTTGCCCGGTGAGCGCCAGCGCGGCCGGTGCGGCATGGCGCTTTGGTGGCTGCGCGGTTTTACACCTCGTGCTGCGCGCGCAGCCGGCGCACCTTGTCCAGGCTGACCTGGATGTTGACGGCTGCGCTGGGCCAGGGCTGGCGCACCGCAAAGCCGCTGTCGCGGGTGTCGTGATAGACATACTTGCTCAGCGGCATGCCTTTGGCATTCATGATGCTTGCGACATGCGGCGCGCGCGCGTGCTGGCCGCGCTTGATGGTCACGGCGATGTCGCCGTTGGCCAACTGCACATAGGTGCCCGGCGGGTAAAAACCCAGCACCGCTGCCATGGCCGGGCGCAGATCAGTGGTGCCTGGTGTGCTGGTTTGCAGCAGCAGCCGTGCCGCACCCAGCGGCAACATGGCGGGGCGACTGATGCGCGGGGCCATTTTGGCGACCAGCCCATCGGCCAGATTGAGCAAGCGTAGCGCGGTCAGCGGTTCACCGTCTAGCTGTGCCGCGTCGGGCGCGTGATGCCATTGCACCAGGTTGAGCAGCGCCTCGTCGTGCAAGCCAAACCCTCGCAAGATCTCGCTGCTGGCCGGGGGATGGGTGACGATGATCTGGCGCTGGCTGGGGTTGGGCGGGTTGCGCTGGCGTGCCAGGCTGTCTTGCGGGCGCGCCATGCCGATGTTCATCACCAGACTGGAGCGCAGCAGCAACCCCGGGCTGTCCTCGGAGCTGGCCAGTTTGCTGGCGGTCAGCGCCGCCACCACGCCGGCCAGCAGCGCGTGGGTGGCGCAATAGCCCAGGTTCAGGTCGGGCAGCGCCTGAAACAGCACAAACAGCGCTTCGTCAGGGTCGCGTTTGAGCAGGGTGACGGCCTTTTGCTCAATGCCCTGCAGGCGAGGAATTGGGCTGCTGGCCTGCGCACCCTGGTACAGCAGCACGCGCAAAATCTCCTGCAGGTCCAGCCAGCCACCATCGACCGCGTGGCCTTCAAGGTAATCCACCTCCAGGATTTCTTCGGGCATGGGTGCCTGCGCGATGACCAGCATGCCGACGCCGGCGGCACGCATCTGGCGCATGCTGCGTTCCAGGCTTTTTTGCCAGGCATCGGCATCGGCTTGCGTCATGCTGGCATGGTGCGTGGCCAGCATCTCGCGGTGCGCTTCAGACTGCAATGGCTGGCCCCGGCGCAACAGCAGTCGCCCTTGCGGGGTCCACACATCCACCGGCAGTGTTTTGCCGACCAGCACGCGGCTCAGCGGAATCGGCACATACATCAGCATCAGTCCATCACCACCGGCACGCGCTGCGCCAGCGCGCACATCAGCTCGTAGCCCAGCGTGCCCGCAGCGTGTGCCACCTCGTCGATTGGCAACACCGTGCCATTGCTGGTGCGGCCCCACAGCGTGACTTCGCTGCCAAAGCCAACGGACACACCGGCATCCACCAGCGGTGTCAGATCCACGGTGATCATGTCCATGCTGACACGCCCGATCAGCCGGGTGCGTACACCCGCTACCAGCACCGGCGTACCGGTGGGGCAACTACGTGGGTAGCCGTCGGCGTAGCCGCATGCCACCACCCCCACCAGGGTTGGCTTGTCAGCCACAAATGTCGAGCCATATCCGACGCTATCTCCCGTGTTGATTGCCTGAGTAGCTATTATTTTCGATGTTAATGTCATGCTGGGCTGCAAGCCCCAGTCAGCGCTGCTGGCTGCGGGAAAGTCGGGGGCACTGCCATACAGCACGATGCCAGGGCGAATCCAGTCGCTGGCCGCGCTGACGCTGGCGTGGCCAGCACCGCCAGGGCTGTAGCGCAAGGTGGCGGCGCTGTTGCTTAAGGATCGCTCACCCGGCAGATCGCGCGTGGCTTCGTCAAACACCTGCAGTTGTTGGCGAAGACGGTGGGTGTCATCGGCATCGGCATCGCTGAAGTGCGACATCAGCGAAATCTCATCGACCTGCGCCAGCGCGTTCAGGCGTGTCCAGGCACTGCGGTAGCGCGCGGGCGTGAAACCCAGCCGGTTCATGCCCGAGTTCATCTTGAGAAACACGCGCTGCCCGACATGGGTCTTGTGCGCCGCCAGCATGTCGATCTGCTCGTCGCAATGCACCGTGTGCCACAGGTCCAGCCGCGAGCACAGTTCCAGATCGCGTGGCTCAAACACGCCCTCAAGCAGCAAGATGGGCCCGCGCCAGCCCAAGTTGCGCACCCGCTCGGCCTCGTTGAGGTCGAGCAGGGCAAAACCATCGGCACTGCGCAAGCCTTCAAAAACCCGCTCAATGCCGTGCCCGTAGGCGTTGGCCTTGACCACCGCCCAGACGCGGGCATCGGGCGCGCTCTGGCGTGCACGGTTCAGGTTGTGTTGCAGTGCAGCAGGGTGAATGGTGGCAAGAATCGGACGGGGCATGGCGGAGTCTGGGTTGGCAAGAGGGGCAATTTTGACACCGCCCGGGCGTGCTATAACCCTGCCCACGCTTGGAGACACATCAAACCCGCCGGGCCGCATCGGTCAAGGTACCCTCACAACACATGAAACGCGGTTTCTACACCATCATGGCTGCGCAGTTTTTCAGCTCGCTGGCCGATAACGCCTTGTTTGTGGCTGCCGTGCAGCTGCTGCGCAGTCATCAGGCCCCGCAATGGCAGCAGGCGGCACTGGTGCCCATGTTTGCCCTGTTTTATGTGGTGCTGGCCCCGTTTGTCGGGGCGTTTGCCGACTCCAGACCCAAGGGGCGGGTGATGCTGATCAGCAACTTCATCAAGGTGGCGGGCTGCCTGATGATGCTGTTTGGCAGCCACCCGCTGATGGCTTATGCGGTGGTGGGGCTGGGGGCTGCAGCGTATTCGCCGGCCAAGTACGGCATCCTGACCGAGCTGTTGCCGGCCTCGCAGCTGGTCAAGGCCAATGGCTGGATTGAGGGACTCACCATCGGTTCGATCATTCTTGGGGTGCTGCTGGGCGGTCAGCTGGTCGGCCCCATCGTGGCACCACGGCTGCTGTCGTTTGATTTGCCGTTCATCATCACCAGTGTTGATACGCCGCCCGAGGCCGCCATTGCGGTGCTGATCTTTGTCTATCTGCTGGCGGCCTGGTTCAACACCCATATTCCGCAGACCGGCGTGTTGATGCGCCCGCTGCCCAGGCACCTGGGCTCGCTGATGCCCGATTTCTGGTCGTGCAATGTGCGCCTGTGGCGCGACAAGCTGGGGCAAATCTCGCTGGCAGCCACCACGCTGATCTGGGGCGTGGCGGGCAATTTGCGCTTTATTGTGCTGGCCTGGGCTGCCGCTGCGCTGGGCTACAGCGTGACGCAGGCCTCGGCCCTGCAAGGGGTGGTGGCCATCGGCATGGCCGCAGGTGCCGTGGTGGCCTCAATGCGCATGCGCCTGGAAGACGGGCCGCGCGTCATCACGCTGGGCATTGGCATGGGGCTGCTGATCATTTTGTTGATTTTCATCAACAACGTCTGGGTGGCCGCCCCATTTCTGATCTTGCTGGGTGCCCTGGGCGGTTTTTTGGTGGTGCCCATGAATGCGCTGCTACAGCACCGCGGGCACAACCTGATGGGGGCCGGGCGCTCGATAGCGGTACAAAACTTCAACGAACAGGCCTGCATTCTGGTGCTGGGCGGGCTCTACAGCCTGTCCACCGGGCTGGGGCTGCCCACCTTTGGGGCCATTACGCTGTTTGGCCTGGTGATTGCCTGCTTCATGTACGTCATCAAGCGCTGGCACGCCCGCAATTGCCGCGAACATGGAACCGAAGTGAGCCGTTTGCTGGCGATTGCCCGCAATGACAAGGCGCACGGTTGATGCCACTGCCGCCAGCAGGGCAATCGCAGACCGCCTACATTGAATGCCATTCAGGCCGCGCGGCCTTGACCTCACCTTGAAAGGCAAACCATGACCACCGTTTATGACTTTGAAGCGCTGTCCATCGACGGCAAACCGGTGGCGCTGAAACAGTTCAGTGGCCGGGTGCTGCTGATCGTCAACACTGCCAGCGCCTGTGGCTTCACGCCGCAATTTGCCGGGCTGGAGCAACTGCACGAAACCTATGCGCCCAAAGGGCTGGTGCTGCTGGGTTTTCCGTGCAACCAGTTTGGCGCGCAAGATGCCGGCAGCAATGACGAAATTGCCAGCTTTTGCCAGCTGAACTATGGCGTGACTTTTCCAATGATGAGCAAGATCGAAGTCAATGGTGCCCAGGCGCACCCGCTGTACCAGTGGCTGAGCGCCGAGGCACCGGGCTTGCTGGGCAGCAAGTCGATCAAGTGGAATTTCACCAAGTTTCTGGTGGGCAAGGACGGCGCGGTGCTCAAGCGCTACGCCCCCACCGACACGCCCAAGAGTCTGGCCGCCGACATTGAGGCCGCGCTGGCCGTTTGACGCGGATTTTGCCGCGGGTAGGCGTGCGCTGGCGCGCAACCTGAGGGACTGAGTTACCCGCTGGCGCTGGCTGTTGCTTCAATATCATTTGCGTGGACAATGGGCGCATGCCTTGCCGCACACATCGGACTCGCCCTGAAACGAAGCGCGCCAGCCGCATCGGCCAGCGCGGCAGTGTGCTGTTGGCAAAGCTACTGCTGTTCCTGGCGTGTTTCCTGTCAATGGCATCGGCTTTCGCGGTGGACGCAGCCAAAGCGCTGACCCAATACAAGGTGGACCGCTGGCAGACCGAACAGGGGCTGCCGATGGACCTGGTGCATGCGCTGTACCAAACCCGCGATGGCTATCTTTGGGTCGGAACGGCGGGCGGACTGGCCCGGTTTGACGGGCGGCGCTTCACCACCTTTGATGCGGCTGAGGCACCCGGTGTTTCCAGTCAGCCCGTTTTTGGCTTCATGGAGGACACGGAGCAGACTCTCTGGATTGCCCATGGTAAAGGTGCGGTGCGGTATCGCAACGGCATCTTTGAGCCTGCCTTTTCCAGCGAGGTAACGGCTGGGCAGCGCGTCTATGCGTTCGCCCAGGCACCTGACGGTGCGGTTTGGGCAGCGACCGAAAATGGCCTGGTGCGTTGGGACAAAGGCATTGCCAAGCTGTATCAGCAAGCCGATGGTCTGCCCACCAACCGCTTGCGCTCGCTGGCCTTTGACCGTGCCGGGGTGCTGTGGATCGCCACCTCGGGCGGTGGTCTGGTGTCGTTTGCTGCAGGACGCTTCCAGGTGCTGGATCCAAGCAACGGATTTCCTCATCTGCAAGTGCGCTGTGTGCTGGCTGACCCGGACGGTAGCGTCTGGGCGGCCACCGCTGGCGGTGGCCTGGCGCATGTTCACCATGGCCAGATCACAACCTACACCGTGGCCGACGGGCTGCCCACCGATCAACTCACCTCGCTGAGCTTCGATGCGCAAGGCGCGTTGTGGATTGGCACCTGGGGCGCCGGTGTCAGCCGCATGCACCAGGGCAGGTTCAGTTCAATGGCGGCGGCGGGCGGGCTCGCCGGTGACCAGATTTGGTCGATCCTGGCCGACCGTGAGGGCAGTGTCTGGGTTGGCACCTGGGTCGGCGGCTTGAACCGGCTGAGCCAGCGCAACTTTGAGGCTTTGGGCACGCCCGAGGGGCTTTCCCACGACAACGTTCGCTCGGTTCTCCATGACCACAATGGGGTGACCTGGGTGGCAACTGCCGGTGGCGGACTCAACCGCATTGAAGCCGGCCACATCACCACCCTGCGCCACAAGGACGGCCTACCGAGTGACGAACTCTCCAGCCTGCTGGAGGATCGGGAGGGCGCGCTGTGGGTTGGCAGCTATACCGGTGGCATTGCACGCCTGCGCCAGGGGCAGATACAAACCTATGGTGTGCTTCAAGGGCTGCCGACACCCGATATCCGGGCGATGTACCAAGATAGCAAGGGTGTGGTGTGGGCCGGTACCCAGTCGGGGCTGGCGCGGTTTGATGGGCAAGGCTTTGATGCCGTGCGCGAGGCCGGTGCGCCGCGCGATGTCACTTCCGTCATCCTGGAAGACCGCAGCGGCACGCTGTGGTTTGGCACCTCCGGGCAAGGCCTGTTTCGCTATCGCGACGGCTCATTTGCCACCTTGACAACGGCGGACGGTCTGGTGTCGAACTGGATCACGGCGCTGTATGAAGATGCGGATGCCAACCTGTGGATTGGCAGCAACGGCGAGGGCATGAACCGTCTGCGCAACGGCCAGTTGGTGAGCATTCGACCGGCCGACGGGTTGGGCGATGGCATGGTTCAAACGCTTCTGGAAGACAGCGCTGGCTACCTCTGGATGAGCAGTAATCGGGGTTTTTACCGGGTGGCGCGCTCTGAGTTGGTGGATTTCGCCGAGCGGCGCCAAAGCAAGATCAGCGCACTGGCTTTCGGACCGGGTGATGCGCTGCGCAGCACGCTGTTTTCTGGCGGTGTCAAGCCGGCGGGGGCGATTGACCGAGCTGGCAAGCTTTGGCTGCCAACCAACAAAGGGCTGGTGATTGTGGACCCCCAGCATCTGCCCAACACAGGCAAGCCGCCGTTGGCGCGTCTGGAGACTGTGGTGCTCAACGGTGTCAGCGGCCCTGCGCGCACTCAGGTGACGCTGCCGCCGGGTGCTGTGCCCTTGACCCTTCGTTATACCGCGATGACGTTGCGCCAGGCCGAGAGTGCCCGGTTTCGCTACCAACTGGTCGGCCTCACGCCGCAGTGGGTCGATGCCGGCGCAGACCGTGAAGTTACCTTCCCAGCCTTGCCGCATGGCAGCTACCTTTTCCAGGTGGCCGCCTCCGTGGACGGCCAGCATTGGAGCCAGCCAGACGCTGGACTGGCCATCATCGTTGAACCCTACTTTTATCAAACCCTGTGGTTCATCGTCGCAGCGTGTCTGATGGCGGCGCTGGCCACGGTGACCCTGTTCCGGCTGCGCACCCGCAGCCTGCGGGCCCGGCACGCCGAAATGGAGCTGCTGGTGGCACAGCGTACCGAGGAGCTGAAGCTGGCCAACGAGCGCCTGTCGCGGCTGTCGTTTGTGGATGCCCTGACCGGCCTGGCCAACCGACGACGCTTTGATGACGCGCTGGATGAGGAATGGCGTCGCGCCAGCCGTTCCCAGAACGACCTGGCCCTGGTGATGGCCGATATTGACAATTTCAAGCTGTACAACGATGCGCTCGGTCACCCGCAAGGCGACCATTGTCTGGCAGCCGTCGCTGCTGTGTTCTTGCATTCGGCGGGACGCGCGGGCGACCTGGCTGCCCGTTACGGGGGCGAGGAAATGGTCTTTCTGATGCCCGGGGCCAACCATGCCGAAGCCATGGCCATGGCCGAGGGCTTGCGCGCTGCTTGTGAAGCGCTGGCATTGCCGCACCCCACCTCGCCGGTCAGTTCGGTGGTGACCATCAGCCTGGGCGTGGCATCTTGCATCCCTTCGGCTACCACATCGGCACAAGGCCTGCTGGGGCAAGCCGACGCAGCGCTTTACCGGGCCAAAAATTCGGGTCGAAATCGGGTGTGTTGATGGCTTTATGGCGTGCGGGTGACCGCCCGCAGCCGCTGCGCCGCCTCACGCAAGCCGGCGGCGGTGGCTTCCCAGCCCAGGCAGGCATCGGTGATCGAGACGCCGTATTTCAAGTTTTTCGGGTTGCCCAGCTTCTGGTTGCCCTCGAACAGGTTGGACTCCAGCATCACGCCCTTGATGGCGCGGTTGCCATCCACAATTTGCCCCACCACATCTTTGAGCACCAGGCTTTGCAGCGCGTGGTTTTTGCGCGAATTGGCGTGGCTGCAGTCCACCACGATGTTGGCCGGCAGTTTGGCGGCCAGCAATTCCGCCTCGGCTTGTGCCACCGCCACCGAGTCGTAATTGGGATTGGCACCACCGCGCAGAATCAGGTGACCATACGCGTTGCCACGGGTTTGTGTGAGCGCCACCTGGCCTTCGCCATTGATGCCCAAAAAGGCGTGCGGCTGCGCTGCCGACAGCATGGCGTTGAGAGCCACGCCCAGGTCACCGTCGGTGCCATTCTTGAAGCCCACCGGGCTTGACAGGCCGCTGGCCATTTCGCGGTGCGTCTGGCTCTCGGTGGTGCGCGCGCCAATCGCGCTCCAGGCAATCAGGTCGCCCAGGTACTGCGGGGTGATCGGGTCAAGGGCCTCGGTGCCGCAGGGCAAGCCCATGTCGTTCAGATCGACCAGCAGTTTGCGGGCGATGTGCAGGCCTTCTTCGATGCAAAACGAGTCGT
>JAIFMT010000210.1 GCA_020048295.1 Rhodoferax sp. | reverse complement strand
TGAGCGATATTGAAGCACGCGTTAAGAAAATCATTGCCGAACAACTCGGTGTTGAAGAATCTCAAGTCACCAACGAAAAAGCCTTTGTGGCCGATCTGGGTGCCGATTCCCTGGACACCGTTGAACTGGTGATGGCGCTCGAAGACGAGTTTGGCATTGAAATCCCCGATGAGGATGCCGAGAAGATCACCACGGTGCAAAACGCCATCGACTACGCGCTGGCCCACCAAAAGGCATAACACCAGACCTGTGGCATTTGCGGATGTCACATCAGTCTGTTGCCACCCGGGCTGGCTTGTTCCGCCGGTGGCAGCAGCACCAGATTCACAGCCAGCACCCCCTTGCGCGGTGCTGGTTATTTTTCAGACGAACCTCTGACCCTTTATTCTTATGTCCCGTCGTCGCGTCGTTGTCACCGGTTTGGGTTGCGTCAGTCCCGTTGGAAACACGGTGGATGCCACTTGGGCCCAACTGCTTGCCGGCCAATCTGGCATTGGCCTGATCACCAAATTTGATGCCTCCAGCTTCAGTTGCAAAGTGGCGGGGGAGGTCAAAGGGTTTGACATTGAGGCCACCATGAGCGCCAAAGAGGCGCGCACCATGGACACCTTCATTCATTACGGCATTGCGGCCGCAGCGCAAGCGGTGGCGGATGCCGGTCTGCCCACCGGTGCGGCGCTCTCAGAAGAGCTGGCTTGCCGCATTGGTTGCGTGATTGGCTCCGGCATTGGCGGGCTGCCAATGATCGAGCACATGCACACTGAGTTCATGCAGCGCGGCGCACGGCGCATCTCGCCCTTTTTTGTGCCCTCGACCATCGTCAACATGATTGCTGGCCATGTGTCGATTCGCTTTGGCTTCAAGGGACCGAACCTGGCCATCGTGACCGCTTGCACCACCGGTCTGCATTGCATTGGCCAGGGTGGCCGCATGATCGAGTACGGCGATGCCGACGTGGTGGTGGCGGGCGGCTCTGAAGCCACGGTGTCGGCGCTGGGCGTGGGTGGCTTTGCCTCGATGCGTGCCCTGAGCACCCGCAACGATGACCCTGCCACCGCTTCGCGCCCGTGGGACAAAGACCGTGACGGCTTTGTACTGGGCGAAGGCGCGGGTGTGCTGGTGCTTGAAGAATACGAGCACGCCAAGGCACGCGGGGCCAAAATTTACGCCGAGCTGGCCGGTTTTGGCATGAGCGCCGATGCCGGCCACATGACCGCCCCCAACATGGACGGCCCGCGCCGCGCCATGCAGATCGCCATGCAAAACGCGGGTGTCAACGCCGACCAGATTGATTACATCAACGCGCACGGCACCTCCACGCCGCTCGGTGATCTCAACGAGTCCAACGCCATCAAGGCAGCGCTGGGCGAACACGCCAAAAAGACTGTGGTGAATTCCACCAAGTCAATGACCGGTCATCTGCTCGGGGGTGCCGGGGGCCTGGAGTCGGTGGTCACGGTGCTGGCCCTGCACCACCAGATCAGCCCGCCGACCATCAATCTCGCCAACCCCGACCCCGAGTGCGACCTGGACTACTGCGCCAACACGGCGCGCGAGATGAAGATCGATGTCGCGCTGAAAAACAATTTTGGCTTTGGCGGAACCAATGGCTCGCTGGTGTTCAAGCGCGCGCCGTGATCGCCATTGAAGGCAGGCAGCGCGTTTCGGCCATCCTGTTGACATGCACAACGCCCCAGCGGTCAGCTACCCGGTGGGGCGTTCGCGTTTTCATGCGCTGTTGCTGTGGCCCATCGTGGTGCTGGGGGCTTTGACGGTACTGGGCTGGACCTGGCTGGCTGACGCAGCGGGTCTGCGCCAGTGGGTGGCGGTGCTACTGTGGCTGGCCAGCAGCACCCTGGCAGTCTGGCACTGGCGGCGCACGCCAGTGGGTGTACTGGCCTGGGACGGTAGCGTCTGGACCTGGACGCAGGCTGATGAAACCCTGCCGGTGGTGCCTGAGGTGGCGCTGGACATGCAGGCGTTTTTGCTGCTGAAACTCAAGCGTCAGTCCAGCGTGTGGCGCATGTGGGTCTGGCCGGAGCAGCACACTGCGCCGCTGCACTGGCTGGCCTTGCGCCGCGCCGTGTTTGCGCCAGTTCCAACGGCGGCTGATGCTGCGGTTACGGCGGCATAAGCGGTGCAAGACTCTTCACAACCCTTGGTAACGTGAGCAATCCGGACGACGACACCCCTGATGCCCGGCAGCCGGCTGCCGTGGACAGCGACCTGGCTCTGGTCGAGCGCAGCGTGGCGGGCGACCCTGCGGCGTTCACGCTGCTGGTCATCAAATACCAGCGCCGCATCGAACGGCTGATTGGCCGCATGGTGCGCGATGTCGATCTGGTTGAAGACATCGCGCAGGAGACCTTCATCCGTGCCTACCGCGCGTTGCCCAAGTTTCGCGGTGAGGCGCAGTTCTACACCTGGCTGTACCGCATTGCCGTCAACACCGCCAAAAAATTCCTGCTGGAGATGAAGCACGATCCGACCGTGTTGCAAAGCACACTCGACCGGCATCAGGATGAGGATGAAACTTTTCACCCAAAAAGCGAACCAAGTTCAGACGAAACACCTGAAACCGTGCTGGCCGCCAAAGAAATTGGCCAGGCGGTCAACGCGGCACTCAACGCCTTGCCGGAAGACCTTCGGCAAGCGCTCACGCTGCGGGAAATGGACGGGATGAGTTATGAGGACATTGCAGAAATGATGAATTGCCCGATCGGTACGGTGCGCTCGCGCATTTTTCGTGCCCGCGAAGCCATATCGGCCAGGATCAAGCCCATGCTGGAGAAGCAGACCAGCAAGCGCTGGTAACAGGATGCAGGCGTGCGTTTTTTAAGGCAGAGACAAGATGTTGAACCAAGATGATCAAGACGCGCAACGCGTTTCTTTGCTGACCGACGGTGAACTGCCGGTGCCCGAGCTTGACCGTGTGATGGCGTATTTGACGCAATCGGTGCAGGCGCAGCAAACCTGGGACAGTTACCACCTGGTGGGTGAAGTGCTGCGCTCCGGCGCTGCCAGCGCTCGCCCGCACGACCCGGCGTTCGTGCAGAAGCTGCAACACAAACTGGCCCATGAAAATATTAAATTTGTAGCTGTCAGCGCAGAACCCATAAAGGCAACAGGCCAAAATAGCATAAAAAATCAGAGTGCCAACGAGGGCTGGTGGCAGCGTGTTGCCGGGTTGGCCTCGGTGGCGTTGGTGAGCGTGCTGGCTTGGCAGGGGTATGCACTGCTCGCAGGACACACCGCTGGGACGGCTGTACAGCTGGCCGAGACGGCGGGCGCTGGCACGCCTTCGGTCGGCGCGGCGCAGCCCGTCATGCTGCGTGACCCCCGGCTTGATGCCTTGCTGGCCGCGCATCGCCAGTTTGGCGGTACCTCCGCGTTGCAAATGCCGTCGGGCTTTTTGCGCAACGCCACCTTCGATGAGGGTCAGCGTTGAAGCAGCTGGCGTTATGCCTGCTGACTGCGCTACTGTGTTTGACCGGTGGCTTGGTTCATGCACAGACTCCGGCATCGGCATCCGGGGCAGCATCGGCACTGCCGGTATCGCCTTCGCTGGACCAATGGTTGCTGCGTTTGCACACCGCCTCGCGCGGGCGCGCCTACATTGGCACCTTTGTGGTGACGACCAGTCAGTACATGTCGTCGTCGCGCATCTGGCATGTGTGTGACGGAAACCAGCAAATGGAGCGTGTCGATGCCCTGACGGGCGAGCCACGCTCGACCTTTCGGCGCAACGATCAGGTGGTCACGTTTTTTCCAGCCAGCCGGGTGGCCATCCAGGAGCGGCGCGAGTCGCTCGGGCTGTTTCCCGATCTGCTAAGCCAGGTCGATTCATCGCTGGCGCAGTTTTACCGTTTGAAGACCATTGGGCACGAGCGCGTGGCTGGTCTGGCCGCTGACGTGGCGCAGTTGCAGCCGGTTGATGCGCTTCGCTTTGGCTATCGCATCTGGACCGAGAAAAGAACCGGCCTGGTGATCAAGCTGCAAACTCTGGATGCGACCCAGGCGGTGCTGGAGCAGGCGGCATTTTCCGAACTGCAACTGGGTGCGCCGGTGGTCATGGCCAAACTCAGCGGGCAGATGAACAACACCCAGGGCTACCAGCTGCGCCGCGCTGACCTGGTGCAAACCACCGCCGGGCAAGAGGGCTGGCTGCAAACCTCCGGGGTGCCCGGATTCAAGCCCATCAGCTGCAACAAGCGGATGGAGGGCCAGCTACCCGGCGACCCGCGTGGCACCCTGCAATGTGTCTATTCGGACGGCTTGGCTTCGGTGTCGCTGTTCATCGAGCCCTTTGATGCCACGCGGCATCAGCCCACGCAGGTGCAAACACCGCTGGTCATGGGAGCGACGCATGTGCTGATGCGCCAGTTGGGCGACTGGTGGCTGACCGCCGTTGGCGAGGTGCCGGTGGCCACGCTGGTTTTGTTTGCCCAGGGGCTTGAGAGAAAAAAATGAGACTCTATTTACCCGCTTTATCAATCTGGAAAGGCTGAAGATGATGCAATTCAACAGGAACAATTGGCTGGCGTACGCGCTGTCTGGCGTGCTGGCGACAGGCGCGGGTGCGGCATTCTTGCCTGCCACTGCCGCCTTCGCACAAGCGCGCGCCTTGCCCGACTTCACCGATCTGGTGGAACAGGTTGGCCCTTCGGTGGTGAACATCCGCACGCTGGAAAAAGTCAGCGCCGAGACACCCCACGGCAACTTCGGTGACAAGGAAATGCAGGAGTTTTTCCGCCGCTTTGGGCTGCCAATGCCCAATATTCCGCGCGCCAACCCGTCGCCCAGACGCGGGCCGCAAGAAGAAGAGCAGCCGCGCGGTGTGGGCTCCGGTTTTATTCTGAGTGCCGATGGCGTGATCATGACCAATGCGCATGTGGTGGAAGGGGCCGACGAAGTGGTGGTGACCCTGACCGACAAGCGCGAGTTCAAGGCCAAAATCATGGGTGCCGACAAGCGCAGCGATGTCGCGGTGGTGAAGATCGACGCGGCCGGCCTGCCCGCCGTCAAGGTGGGCGACGTGGGCCGGCTCAAGGTGGGCGAATGGGTGATGGCGATTGGCTCGCCGTTTGGCCTGGAAAACACCGTGACGGCCGGCATTGTCAGCGCCAAACAACGCGACACCGGCGACTACCTGCCTTTCATCCAGACCGATGTGGCCATCAACCCCGGCAACTCGGGTGGGCCGCTGATCAACATGCGTGGCGAGGTGGTGGGCATCAACAGCCAGATCTACTCGCGCTCGGGTGGCTCGATGGGCATTTCGTTCGCCATCCCGATGGATGAGGCAATGCGCGTCAGCGAGCAGTTGCGCGCCCATGGCCGCGTCACCCGCAGCCGCATTGGCGTGCAGATTGGCCCGGTCAGCAAAGAGGTGGCCGAGTCGATTGGTCTGGGCAAGCCACAGGGTGCGCTGGTCAGCAATGTCGAGGCCGGTGCGCCCGCGGACAAGGCGGGCGTTGAGGCGGGCGACATCATCCTCAAATTTGATGGCAAGCCGGTTGAAAAATCCAGCGACTTGCCACGCATGGTGGGCGCTACCAAACCCGGCACCCGCAGCACGCTGACGGTGTTTCGCCGCGGTGTCACCAAAGAGCTGACGGTGACGGTTGTCGAGATCGAGGCCGAAAAATCTGCCCGTAAACCCAGCGACAAGGAAGAAAAGCCAAAGCTGTCCAAAATTGGCGAGTCCATTGGCCTGGCGGTGAGCGAACTCACCAAAGATCAGAAGGCCGAGCTGTCAATTTCTGGCGGGGTTCGGGTTGATTCAGCGACTGACGGTGCTGCCCGCGCCGGCATCCGTGAAGGCGATGTGGTCATGCAGGTGGGCAACTACCAGGTGACTGACCTGAAAACATTCGAGGCGGCGCTGGCCAAGGTGGACAAGAACAAGCCGCTGGGCTTGCTGGTGCGCCGGGGGGATTTGGCGCAGATTGTGGTGATTCGGCCATTCAAATAGGCGGCCAATTTGGCGCGTGTTCGGTGCGTTGCCCGGGGCCCCAAGGCCACCGGCTGCGCCGGGCGGCCAGCAGGCCTGCCTTTTTGCCTACAATGCGCCCTCAGCTTTGCAGAAGCCAGCCACGGTTGGCACAGGGCGCGTCGCCGCAGACCGCGCCCTTTTTTCTGCTGAAAAAGGCTTTCACCTACCTTGTCGGTCTTCCCGAATGAACCACATCAGAAACTTTTCGATCATCGCCCACATTGACCATGGCAAATCGACGTTGGCCGACCGGCTGATCCAGCGTTGCGGCGGCCTGCAGGAGCGCGAGATGGAAGCCCAGGTGCTCGACTCGATGGACATCGAGAAAGAGCGCGGCATCACCATCAAGGCGCAAACCGCGGCACTGCAATACAAGGCACAAGACGGCCAGACCTACAACCTCAATTTGATCGACACCCCCGGCCACGTGGACTTTTCGTACGAGGTCAGCCGCTCGCTGTCCGCCTGTGAAGGGGCTTTGTTGGTGGTTGATGTCAGCCAGGGCGTGGAAGCGCAAACCGTGGCCAATTGCTACACCGCCCTCGATCTGGGTGTGGAAGTGGTGCCGGTGCTCAACAAGATGGACTTGCCCAACGCCGACCCGGAAAACGCCAAGTCAGAAATTGAAGACGTGATTGGCATCGATGCCGCGCACGCCATTCCTTGTTCGGCCAAGACCGGCATGGGCATTGACGACATCCTCGAAGCTGTGGTGGCGCGCATTCCGGCCCCCAAGGGCAACCCGGCCGGGCCACTGCGCGCGATGATCATCGACAGCTGGTTTGACTCTTATGTGGGCGTGGTGATGCTGGTGCGGGTGGTCGATGGACGGCTGGCCCGGGGCGAGCGCATCAAGATGATGGCGACTGAGACCACCTACAACGCCGACAGTCTGGGGGTTTTTACCCCGGCCAACCAGCCGCGCCAGGCGCTTGAGGCCGGCGAGGTGGGCTACATCATTGCCGGCATCCGCGAATTGCAGGCGGCCAAGGTGGGCGACACCATCACGCTGATCCGCCCGGGCAGCGGCGGCGCGGCCGCCACTGCGACGGTGCCGTTGCCGGGTTTCAAGGAAATTCAGCCTCAAGTGTTTGCCGGGCTGTACCCCACCGAGGCCAACCAGTACGAAGGCCTGCGCGACAGCCTGGAAAAGCTGAAATTGAACGATGCCTCGTTGCACTACGAGCCCGAGGTGTCGCAGGCGTTGGGCTTTGGCTTTCGCTGTGGCTTTCTTGGCCTGCTGCACATGGAAATTGTGCAGGAGCGCCTGGAGCGCGAGTTTGACCAGGATCTCATCACCACCGCGCCCAGCGTGGTCTATCAGGTGGTGCAGGCTGATGGTGAAGTGAAGATGGTCGAAAACCCGTCCAAGATGCCCGATCAGGGCCGGCTCGATGAAATCCGCGAACCCATCGTTACCGTGCATTTGTATATGCCGCAGGAATATGTCGGCCCGGTAATGACGCTGGCCAACCAGAAGCGCGGCGTGCAGATGAACATGGCCTACAAGGGGCGCCAGGTGGTGCTGACCTACGAGATGCCGCTGGGCGAGATCGTGATGGACTTTTTTGACAAGCTCAAGAGCGTGTCGCGCGGCTATGCCTCGATGGACTATGAGTTCAAGGAATACCGCACCGCTGACGTCGTCAAGGTCGATATCTTGCTCAACGGCGAAAAGGTGGATGCACTCTCCATCATCGTGCACCGCTCGCAGTCGTTGTACCGTGGCCGAGCCGTGGTGTCGAAAATGCGCGAGGTGATTTCACGCCAGATGTACGACGTGGCCATCCAGGCGGCCATCGGGGCTAACGTGATCGCCCGTGAAACCATCAAGGCGCTGCGCAAGAACGTCATCGCCAAGTGCTACGGTGGCGATATTTCGCGCAAGCGCAAGTTGCTGGAGAAACAAAAGGAAGGCAAGAAGCGCATGAAGCAGATTGGCTCGGTCGAGGTGCCGCAAGAGGCGTTCCTGGCCATTTTGAAAGTGGACGCGTGATGCAGGCATTGACTTCTGTGATTCTGGCGGCGTTTGTCGCGTATGTGGGCGCCTGGTATTTTGGTGTGGTCGAGGGCAACTTTGCGTTGCTGCTTTTTTTGGCCACAGTGGTCACCGGTGCCTACTGGCTGGCCGAGCGCTTTGTGTTTTTGCCCCGGCGCCAGCAAGCGGCGGCCGCGCTGGAGGCACAGACGATCAAGCGCAATGAAGACTTGACCAAGCTCGGTATTGCCAGGATCGACGGCGACGTGACCGAAGCCAAAAAAGCGCTGCTGGCGCAACCCTGGTGGCTGGATTGGACGGCCGGGCTGTTCCCGGTGATCATTGGCGTGTTCATCTTGCGCTCGTTTTTGTTTGAGCCGTTCAAGATTCCCTCAGGCTCGATGATTCCCACGCTGCTGGTGGGCGACCTGATTCTGGTCAACAAATACCACTACGGCCTGCGCTTGCCGGTGATCAACACCAAGATCACCGAAGGTACTGCCCCGCAGCGCGGCGATGTGATGGTGTTTCGCTACCCGCCCAAGCCCAGCCTGGACTACATCAAGCGTGTGGTGGGTGTGCCCGGTGACGAGGTGGCCTACCTCAACAAGCGCCTGAGCATCAACGGCAAAGCCATTGAAACCAATACGCTGCCCGAGTTTTTTGATGCCGACGCGATGCGCTACTTCAAGCAGTTTGAAGAAGCGCTGGGCGACAAGAAGCACCGCCTGCTCAACGACGACAACCGCCCGGCGTTTGTGCCCGGTGCTGACGAATTTGAGTTCAAAAGCAATTGCCGCTACAGTGTCGAGGGCGTGGTGTGCAAGGTGCCGCAGGGCCATTACTTCATGATGGGCGACAACCGCGACAACTCGCTCGATTCGCGCTACTGGGGCTTTGTGCCGGATAAAAACATTGTGGGCAAGGCGTTTTTTGTCTGGATGAATTTCAGCAGCCTCAAACGCATTGGTTCGTTCAACTGATCAGGAGACCAAGATGACAACCCGTTTCAAATCCGGCCAACGCGGCATTTCGTTCATTGGCCTGGTGTTTGTGGCTGTGGTGCTGGCGGCCACCGGCGTGGTGGCAGCGCAGGTGTTCCCCACGCTGCTGGAATACCAGGCCATCACCAAGGCGGTGCAAAAGGCCTCTGAGGGCAACACCGTGCCCGAAGTGCGCTCGATTTTTGACAAGGCTACCGCCATTGATGCCATCAGCTCCATCACCGGCAAAGACCTTGACGTGACCAAAGAGGGCGACAAGGTGGTGGTCAGCTTTGCTTACCAGCGCGAGATTCACCTGGCCGGCCCGGCGTACCTGACGCTCAAGTACTCCGGTCACTCCAAATAGTCGCGTGGAAGCACAGGTGATGGTTTGAACGCAGACCTGGCGGCGCTGCAACAGCGCCTGCAGCATGAGTTTGCCAATACGCAGCTGCTGACGCTGGCGCTCACGCACCGCAGTTTTTCAGCTGACCACTATGAACGCCTGGAGTTTCTGGGCGACTCGGTGCTGGGCATGTGTGTGGCTGAATTGCTGTATGAGCAGCTCAAAGACTTGCCTGAAGGCGATTTGTCGCGCGTGCGGGCCAGCCTGGTGCGCCAGGACACGCTGCACCAGTTGGCCGTCAAGCTTGAGCTGCCGTCGGTCATTCGGCTGGGCGAAGGTGAATTGCGCTCGGGTGGCCAAAAGCGGCCTTCCATTCTGGCGGATGTCGTCGAAGCGCTGATCGGCGCGGTGTACCTGGACGGCGGGTTTGCTGCCGCGCGGGCGCTGGTGCGCCGGCTTTATGAAGGTTTGGCCATCAACGCCGCCATGGCCGGCCTGGGCAAAGACCCTAAAACCGAGCTGCAGGAGTGGCTGCAAGGCCGGCGCATGCAGCTGCCAAGTTACCGGGTGGTGTGTACGCAGGGTGCGGCGCATCAGCAAACCTTTGATGTGGAATGCGCCATTGCCGAACTGAAATTGAGCGAGCGCGGCATTGGCGGCTCACGCCGCTCGGGTGAACAAGCTGCCGCCAGCGCCATGCTGCAAAAAATCAAGTCCCAAGGAAAATCATGAATACTACAAATAATATAGCTACTAGCGCAGATGGGACGGGGGCTAAAGACCAAAATGATGTTGAAGAATTGCTGGCGGGCCTGCGCCGCGATATGCGTCCTGCCGGGCCGGTGGAGGCCCCGGTAGCAGGCCAGCGCTGCGGCCTGATCGCCATTGTTGGCAAACCCAATGTGGGCAAGTCAACGCTGCTCAACGCGCTGGTGGGGCAAAAGATCAGCATCACCTCGCGCAAGGCGCAAACCACGCGCCACCGCATCACCGGCATGCACACGCTGGGTGCCACGCAGTTTGTGTTTGTTGATACGCCGGGTTTTCAGACGCTGCACGGCAACGCGCTGAACAAGTCGCTGAACAAAACCGTGGTGGGCGCGGTGGCTGATGTCGATCTGATCTTGTTTGTGGTGGAAGCCGGTAGCTTTACCCCGGCCGACGCGCGCGTGCTGGCGCTGCTGGACAAAAAAATCCCCACGCTGCTGATTGCCAACAAGCTCGACAACATTCACCGCCGCGGCGACATTGCGCCGTGGCTGCAGACCATGGCAGAAAAGCACCAATTTGCCGAATACGTGCCGATGTCGGCCAAAAGCCCCAAGGACATTGAGCGCCTGCTGGGCATTTGCGAAAAATTTCTGCCCGAACAAGCCTGGTGGTACGCCGCCGACGAGCTGACCGACCGCAGCGAGCGTTTCATGGCTGCTGAGATGGTGCGCGAAAAGCTGTTCCGCCTGACCGGCGACGAGCTGCCCTACACCTCGACCGTGGTCATCGACAAATTTGAAGAAGAGGCTGGCCGTGGCAAGTGGTGATTGGCGACAAGGGCGAGCGCATCAAGCGCATCGGCATGGAAACCCGGGTTGAGCTGGAGCGGCTGATGGATGCCAAGGTGTTCATCGAAATGTGGGTCAAGGTGCGCTCGGGTTGGGCCGACGACGAAGCGCGCGTGCGCTCGTTTGGTTACGAGTAAGCGAAGCGCCTGTCTCAGTTCCAGTTCTGGCAGCCTATCGACAAACGGTGCGTCATCGCCAGCATCGGCGTGGCATCTGCCTGCAGCGGCGCAGGCTTTGTAAAACGCTCACGCCAGTGGGGAGAATGGTCTTGGCGGGCCACGGCAATCAACGCCATCAGCCTGGCTTGTTCACAGACTTGACGTTGTTATCGCTGCAATAGCCAAGTTTGGCCACCTGCGCTTGCAGGACGTTGAGAATCGGCTGGACTTCTTGTCTCAACTGGTTTTCGAGTTTGACGATGTGGCCCTACGCCGGAACATACCAGGAAAGTGGATCCTCGAACAACCAGGTCCGAATGACCGGGTGCAACGCTGCAATCTCAGACATGACAATCTCCGAAAGTTGGGACGGTCAGTGCTGCCAGATAAGCGAAACTCTCTTAACTGGGGTCTTCGCATAACGCTATAAACCTCACAGATTGCGAATCCCCAAACCGCACGCACAGGGCCCAGTTGCCATGCCGTGCCAGCCACCGTCAACCAGTCAAGCCGTACCGCCAACGGTCAAGGCATCGAGTCGCAACGTCGGCTGGCCAACACCCACTGGCACGCTCTGGCCTTCCTTGCCGCAGGTGCCGACACCGCTGTCGAGCTTCATGTCATTGCCGATCATGCTGACCTGCTTGAGGCATTCCGGCCCGCTGCCCACCAACGTGGCACCTTTCACCGGGTACAAAATCTTGCCGTTCTCCACCCAATACGCCACGCTGGCGGAAAACACGAACTTGCCCGAGGTGATATCGACCTGGCCGCCGCCAAAGTTGGTGGCGTAGAGCCCCTTTTTCATGCTGGCGACGATTTCTTCAGGGGACTTGTCGCCGGCCAGCATGTAGGTGTTGGTCATGCGCGGCAGTGGCACGCTGGCGTAGCTCTCGCGCCGGCCGTTGCCGGTGGGTTTGACGCCCATGAGACGGGCGTTCATCGCGTCCTGGATATAGCCGCGCAAAATGCCGTCTTCAATCAGCACGTTGCGGCCGCTGGCGTTGCCCTCGTCATCGACATTGAGCGAGCCGCGCCGGTCGGCAATGGTGCCGTCATCAAGCACCGTGACCCCCTTGGCCGCCACCCGCTCGCCAATGCGGCCGCTGAAAGCACTGGAGCCCTTGCGATTGAAGTCGCCCTCCAAGCCGTGCCCAATGGCTTCGTGCAACAAGATGCCCGGCCAACCCGGGCCCAGCACCACGGTCATTTCACCGGCTGGGGCAGGGCGGGCGTCCAGATTGGTCAGCGCAGCACTGACCGCTTCATCGACGTACTGGCTGATCAGCGCATCGTCAAAATAGGCAAAGCCAAAGCGCCCGCCACCACCGGCCGAGCCCATTTCACGGCGGCCTTTTTGTTCGGTGATCACCGTCACGCTCAGGCGCACCAGCGGGCGCACGTCGGCGGCCAGTGTGCCATCGGCGCGCGCCACCAGCACCACATCGTATTCAGCGGCCAGCCCGGCCATCACCTGCGCCACGCGCGGGTCTTTGGCGCGCGCCAGCTTCTCAACCTTTTCCAGCAAGGCCACCTTGGCGCTGCTGTCCAGGCTGGCAATCGGGTCCAGGCCGCCATAGAGAATGCGCGATGATGCTATTTTGTTTGTAGCTAATTTCGCTTTACCAGAGCGGGCTACAGACGAAATTGATCTTACAGTGCGGGCGGCATCAAGCAGCGATGCTTCTGAAATATCGTCCGAGTAGGCAAACGCGGTTTTTTCCCCGCTGACGGCGCGCACCCCAACCCCCTGGTCGATGGAAAACGAGCCGGTCTTGACAATGCCTTCTTCCAGACTCCAGCCCTCGCTGCGGGTGTACTGAAAATACAGGTCGGCTTCATCGACCTTGTGCGCGCGGATTTCCGCCAGCGCCCGCGCCAGGTGCGATTCATCGAGACCAAAGGGGGTGAGCAACAGGGATTTGGCAACGCCTAGGCGTTCGAGGGTGGGTTCGGGTGACATCATGCGCAAGATTTTAGGTGGCCAGCAGACCCACGCTGCCGGGAATGGTTTTACATGCGCTTATGCTTGCACACTCCAGTCGCTACCCGCCTTCTGCCCATGCCCACCTTGCAGCCCACGCCCAACACCTCGCTTGACCCCGACGACTGGACCGATTTGCGCCAGCAAGGGCATCAGATGCTCGACGACATGTTTGACTACATCGCACACATTCGGCAGCGCCCGGTGTGGCAACCCATCCCGCAAGCGGTGCGCCAGGCGTTCGATGCACCGTTGCCGCGTTCAGGCATCCGTCTGGCAGAGGCGCACCAGCGCTTCATGACGCAGGTGCTGCCCTACGCCGCGGCCAACAGCCACCCGCGTTTCATGGGCTGGGTGCAGGGCGGCGGCACGCCGGTGGGCATGCTCGCCGAGATGCTGGCGGGCGGCCTGAACGCCAACCTGGGCGGGCGCGACCAGATGGCGCTTGAGGTTGAACGTCAGATCGTCCACTGGATGCGCGACCTGTTTGGTTTTCCTGTGGGCGCGGGCGGGTTGTTTGTCACCGGCTCATCAACGGCCAATCTGATGGGCGTGCTGGTGGCGCGCACCCGGGCGTTGGGCCCGTCGTCGCGCACGCATGGGCTGGGCAGCGACTGCACGCTGGTGGCTTACGTGGCCAGCACCGCGCACAGTTGCATCAGCAAGGCGATGGAAATCTGCGGGCTTGGCACACAGGCGCTGCGGCTGATAGCTGTGAATGCCCAGGACCAGATCAACGCCGAGGCGCTGGCAGGGCAAATAGTGGCTGACCGCGCTGCCGGTCTGCAGCCGTTTTTGCTGATTGGCAGCGCCGGAACCGTCAACACCGGTGCCATCGACGACCTCAGCACACTGGCTGCCATCGCCCACCGGGAGCAGCTGTGGTTTCACGTGGATGGCGCGCTCGGGGCGTTGGGCATGCTATCGGCCGATATTGCGCCGCGCCTGCAGGGCATTGAACTGGCCGACTCACTGGCGCTGGATTTCCACAAATGGGGGCAGGTGCCGTACGACGCAGGCTTTTTTCTGGTGCGCGATGGCAGCGCGCAGACCGACACTTTTGCCTCGCCGGCGGCTTACCTGACGCGCCACACACGTGGCATCGGTGCCGGTTCACCGTGGCCGTGTGATCTGGGTTTTGACTTGTCGCGCAGCTTTCGCGCGCTGAAAACCTGGTTCACGCTGGTGTGCTACGGCACCGAGCGCATTGGCGCGGTCATTTCACACACCTGCGCGCTGGCGCGAACCCTGCAGCAGCGGCTAGCCGCGTACCCGGACCTGGAGCTGATGGCCCCGGTGAGCTTGAACATCGTCTGTTTTCGCTTTCGCTGTGCCGATGCGAATGCAACGGATGCCATCAACGCCGAGATCGTCGCCGACCTGCACGAGTCGGGCATTGCCGTGCCCTCGGTCAGCAGCGTCAACGGCAACACCGTCATTCGCGCCGCCATCGTCAACCACCGCACCACCGCAGACGACATCGACGCATTGCTCGATGCCACGCAAACCCTGGGCCGCAAGCGCATGCAGAACCAGCCCGTTATTGCCAAGCAACCCACCGCATCGCCATGAACTCAAACCCCTTGCCCAACGCGCCAGCCACCGACATCAGCACCGTGCCACCCAGCTTGCCGCCGCTGATCGGGCTGGCCAGCTGTTTTCGCATGGCGTTTGAAGGCCAGCTGCTGATGCCGCTGGCCGGCACGCTGCTGCAGCGCGCCCAGACCAACGCGTTTGATGCCAATGCGCTGATGGATCTGGCCGTGCTGTTGCAACTGCAAGGCCTCAGGGACGAGGGCCTGGCCACGCTGGCGCTGGCGCTGCAAGTGCAGCGGACCTACACCTTGGCGGCAGAGTTGCCCAGCCGCCTGACGCTGCTAGCCATCATGACCCCGGGTGACCTGATGGCCAACGCGCCACTGCCGTTTTTGTTCGAGCACGCCGACATCACGCTCTGCATGCTTTATCTGGTGCCAGGCGAGCCGCTGCCCACCGAACTGCCAGTGCACGATGTGGCGTTCATCGCCATTTCGGATTCGAGTCAGTCACGCGGCCTGCTGCAACAGCTCAGCCCGGCGCTGCCAACCTGGCCACGCCCCGTACTGAACATCCCCGAAGGCATTTTGCGCACCTCCCGGCTGATTGCATTCGATCTGCTCAAGGATGCGCCAGGTGTCGTCATGGCACCCACGGTGCAAGTCAGCCGCGTCCAACTGGAACAGACGGCAGCGCAAGCCGGCTCGGGGTTGGCGGCGTTGCTCCCCAACGCAGAGTTTCCGCTGATCATCCGCCCCATTGATTCGCACGCTGGCCGTGGACTGGAAAAAATCGACGACTGGGCTTGTCTGACCCGGTATCTGTGCGAGCAGACAGACGATGCGTTTTACCTCTCGCTGTTCATGGATTACCGTAGCCCCGACGGGCTGTTTCGCAAATACAGGGTCGTGCTGATTGATGGCGCGCCGTTTGCCGGCCACATGGGCGTGTCGCAGCACTGGATGATTCACTACCTCAACGCTGGCATGACCGACAGCGAAGCCAAGCGCGCCGAAGAGGCCGCCTTCATGCAGCATTTCGACAGCGTCTTTGCCCAGCGCCACAGCGCTGCACTGAGCAGCATTCACCAACGCTTCGGGCTGGACTACCTGGTGCTCGATTGTGCTGAAACTGCTGACGGCGAGCTGCTGGTGTTTGAGCTTGACCCTGGGGCGGTCGTGCACTCGATGGACCCGCCGGAACAATTTGGCTACAAACGCCCGGCCATGCAAAAGGTGTTTGACGCGTTTCGCGCCCTGCTGCTGAAAACCGTCGCCGTGGGGGCTGCTAGACCTTCTTGCTGACGAGGGCACCGGTCTGTTGATCGATGTATTTGGCGATCTGCAGCATCGCATCCGACGGAAACTGCAGCAACGTTTCGCCGGTTTGCTGGTTGATCATTTTGACCACCGAGATGCCGGTACTTTTGTCCACCGAAAACTGCAGTTCTTTGGAGGTCTTGCTCTCCAGAACCTTGTTGGCCTGTTCCACCGCTTGCTGCAACTCATTTTCGGTGGGTTGCGCCGTGGTGGGCTGATTGATCCGGTTCACCGGAAGTGGCATGGTGTTCAGTGCGGCATCGGGCTTCGGGGTGGCCGATTGCGCGGCGGTTGTGCGCATCAAGGGAGTCACCGGGCTGCTGGTAGCGGGTAGGCTTGAAATGTTGTTCATGATGCTGGACTCCTGACAATGGCTTTTCTTCTTTATCGGCTGCGCCTGTAATAACTTGAGCAGTCTGGTGTTATTCAGCCATTTAATATCAATTAAATAGCTTTCACCGATTTATGGATAAGGGTTACAGCCCAAAAACGCATATAAATTCAGTGCCAGCTGATGAGGCCATCCGCACCGCTTCACGACTGTACCAGCCGCTTGGACTTGGCGATCGACATCAAGATACCCACGCCCAGCCCCAAGGTCACCATGGCCGTGCCCCCATAACTGATGAATGGCAAGGGCACGCCCACCACCGGCAAAATCCCGCTGACCATGCCCATATTGACGAAGGCGTAGCAAAAGAAAATCATCGCCACCGCACCCGCCAGCAAGCGCGAAAACACGGTGGGGGCCTCCAGGGCGATCGCCAGCGCGCGCAGCACCAGGAAGACAAAGGCGGCAATCAACAACAGGTTGCCAAACAATCCGAATTCTTCGGAAAAAGCGGCAAAAATAAAGTCGGTGGTGCGCTCCGGGATGAACTCCAGGTGGGTTTGCGTGCCTTGCATGAAGCCTTTGCCCCAAAAGCCGCCCGAGCCAATGGCAATCATGCCCTGAATGATGTGAAAGCCCTTGCCCAGCGGGTCGCGCGTGGGGTCCAGCAAGGTGCAGATACGCTGTTGCTGGTAGTCGCGCAAGCCCGGCCACGACACGCCGTCGGCGCACAACTCGGGCTCAAACAGTACCAGCAGGGTAATGGCCACCAGCGCCAACAACAAGGGTGGCGCCACCAGACCCCAGCTCAAACCGGCAAAAAAGATGACCGACAGACCCGCCGCCAGCACCAGCAGAGCGGTGCCCAGGTCGGGTTGCGTCATGATCAGGCCCACTGGCGCCGCCAGCAACACACCGGCCACCAGAAAATCCAACGCCCGCAGTTGCCCCTCGCGCTTCTGGAACCACCAGGCCAGCATCAGCGGCATGGCAATTTTGAGGATTTCGCTGGGCTGGATCACCATGCCCACATTGAGCCAGCGTCGCGCGCCTTTTTTGGTCACGCCAAACACGGCCACGGCAATCAGCAGCGCCACCCCCAGCAGATACAAGGGCACGGCCAAAGCCATCAGCCGCTGCGGCGGAATTTGCGCCACCACAAACATGATGAAACCGGCAAGCAGCATGTTGCGCGCGTGGTCCTCAAAGCGTGTGCCGTGGTCAAAGCCCGACGAATACATGGTCATCAGCCCGGCGCACGCCAGGATAAACACGGCAAAAGCCAGCAGCCCGTCAAAGCCACTGAGCCAGGGCAACACGCGGTGCCTTAGGGAAGGACGTTCAAAAACCAGCGACATGGGCGGCGATTATCGTGAGGTTTCAAGCCGGGCTGGGCTCTGGTGCCATGCGCAGCGGAATCGTCACCGGCCCGTCGTTGATCAGGTGCACCTGCATCTCGGCCCCAAACTCACCGGTTTGCACCAGCGGGTGTGCCAGTCTGGCCTGGGACACAAAATGCTCGTAAAGGCGGCGACCTTCGTCTGGCAAGGCGGCCCCGGAAAAGCCGGGCCGGTTACCGCTGCGGGTATCTGCAGCCAGGGTAAATTGGCTCACCAGCAGCAAGCCGCCTGCGCCGCCCCGGCCATCCAGGTCTTGCACACTGCGGTTCATCTTGCCCTGGTCATCGCTGAAAACACGCAGTTTCAACAGCTTGGCCAATAGCTTGTCACTTTGAGCGAGGGTGTCACCGCGCTCGGCGCACAGCAGCACCAGCAGGCCGGGCCCAATGCGCCCGCAGGTGATCCCGGCAATTTCAACGTGGGCCTGGCGGACCCGCTGCAATAAGGCCATCATGACTCAAGCGGCCCCGCGCGACGGTGGCGGATAATCGATTTCAATTGCTGCATCTTCAAACCTGAACCTTCAAAACATGGCATTTTGGCCCAAGCGCCAACTCGGCACCGGATTTGTATTGGCACTCAGCCTGTGTTTGGGTGGCACGGCCTTGTCGCTGGGGCTGGCGTTTTTTCTCCAGTACCGCAACCAGGTGCAAACCGAATTGCAGTACCAACGCGTACAGCAGCGCCTGGCCGATGAAATTACGCGCCGCCTGCTGCATCCGGTGTCGGGCTTGAGCGGCGTGCGCGGACTTTTTGCTGCCAACGAGCAGGTGAGCCGCAGCGAATTTGCCGATTATGTTTTTGCGCGGGACGTGTCAATCGAGTTTCCTGGTGTGCGGGGCTTTGGCTTTATCGCGCCGGTGCCGCGCAGCGACGAGGCGGACTTCATCGCCCGCGAGCGCGCCGATGGCGGGGCCGATTTTGCCATCCGCCGCCTGGGCGAAGCCCACCCGGACAGCGCGTTTGTTGTGAAGTTCATCGAGCCGGCGATTCACAACCAGGGCGCACTCGGCACCGATGTGGGCTCTGAGACACGCCGGCGCGCCGCCATCGAGCAGGCGATTGACAGTGCCGTACCCGTGATGACGGCACCGATCAAGCTGGTGCAGGGCGGCCAGGCCAGCGCAGGAGCCATCATCTACCTGCCCGTTTACCGCAAGGTGGCGCGGCTGAATTCGGCCACCGAGCGCCGCGATGCGCTGCTGGGATTGGTGTCCGCACCGATGGTGATGGTGGAATTGCTGGCGGGTCTGGATGAGGTGCTGGGCAACGCCTTGCACTTCAGCCTGACCGACAGCAACAGCGACCTGGTTGCGGATCAACTGGCTGACAACCTGCTGTTTGAAAACCAGTTAGCCAGCGGGCAGCAATTCCACGCGAGTCAGGTGTTGCCACTGCTGGGGCGGCAATTGACCTTGAGCACCCACAGCAGCACCCAATTTGAGGCAGAAATGGCCAGCCCGGTGCCCTGGCTGGTGGGGCTGGGTGGCGCTTTGACCAGCCTGTTGCTGGCCTTGCTGTTGCAACAGCAAGCCAGTGGGCGGCAAAAGGCCGAGTTGTTGGCAAGGCGCATGACGCAAGACCTCAAACGCCTCGCGCTGGTGGCACAGAACACCTCAAACTCGGTGGTCATCACCGATCTGGATCGACGCATCACCTGGGTCAATCCGGCGTTTGAACGCATCACCGGGTACAGCGCCCAGGAGGTGGTGGGACGCTCGCCGGCGCTGCTGCAAACCGCACAGACTGACCCATTGACCATTGCCCGAATGCGTGAGGCGCTGGCCAAGGGCGACACCTTTACTGGCGAGGTGCTCAACCGCAGCAAACAGGGCAATGACTTCTGGCTGGCGCTTGAAATCCAGCCGCTGCACGACGACGACGGTGCCATCAATGGTTTCATGGCCATTCAGTCCGACATCACCGAGCGGCGCCGCTCGCAAGGCCAGCTGGAGACCGCGCTGCGTGAAAACGATGCCTTGCTGAGCACGCTGGACTTGCTGGGGCTGGTCTCCACCGCCGACCGTGATGGGCGCATTCTGGATGTCAACGAGGCATTTTGTGAAACCAGCGGTTACAGCCGCGAGGAATTGATCGGCCAAGACCACCGACTGGTCAACTCAGCCTACCACAGCAATGATTTTTGGCGTGCCATGTGGAAACGCATGTCCTCTGGCCTGCCCTGGCGTGGCGAGGTGTGCAACCGCAGCAAGGACGGCACGATTTTCTGGGTCGATACCTTCATCGCACCGTTCATTGACAACGATGGCAACATTGCCAAATATGTCGCCATCCGCATCGACATCACCGCCAAAAAGCAGGCCGAGCAGACGCTGCGCTGGAACCAGTCGCTGTTGCAGATGATGTCCAATTCGTCGCCGTTGGGGTTTTTGGTGGTGGACAACCAGAGCGGCAAAGTGCTGTATTTCAACACCCGCTTCTGCGATATCTGGGGCATCGCCCACCTTGCTGACGGTCTGCGCAGTGGGCAATTGACCAACGACGACATCACTGCCGCCAGTTTGTGCCAACTGGCAGAACCGGCAAGCTACCTCGCCTCGTGTCTGCCACTGCATGACTGGGACAACCGCGATACGCTCGAAGACGAAATTGCCTTTACCCAAGACCGCACCATCCGCCGCTACACGACGCAGATTCGTGACGCGAACGACCAGTATTTTGGGCGCTTTTACCTGTTTGAAGACATTACCGAGCGCCGCCGGGTGGAAGCGCTGGCACAGCATAACGCCGAGCTGTTGCGCGGTTCGATCGACGCACTGGACAATGCGTTTGTGCTGTTTGACGACCAAGACCGTCTTGCCATGTTTAACGCGCCCTATCTGGCGCTGTTTCCGCTGTTGGCACCGGCCATTGTGCGGGGCAACAGCTTTGAGGCGATCATTCGTTACGGTGCCGAACACGGCCAGTACGCCGATGCCGCCGGGCAGATTGATCAATGGGTGGCAGAGCGGCTGGCGCAGCACCGGCAGGCGCAGTCACAGCGAACCCAGCTGCTCAGCAGCGGGCGCACGCTGCGCATCGTCGAGCGGCGCATGTCCAATGGCTGCACCGTAGGCTTTGGGGTGGACATCACCGAACTGGTGCAGGCCACCGAGGCGGCGCAACTGGCATCGCGCTCCAAGAGTCAGTTTCTGGCCAATATGAGCCATGAAATTCGCACCCCCATGAACGCGATCTTGGGCATGCTCACGCTGCTGGGAAAGACCGAGTTGACCCCACGGCAGGCCGATTACGCCGCCAAGAGCGAAGCCGCCGCGCAGTCGCTGCTGGGGCTGCTCAATGACATTCTTGACCTGTCCAAAGCCGAGGCCGGACGCATGACGCTGGACCCGCATCCGTTTGCCCTGAAGCAACTTGTCGATGACATTGACGTGATCATGCAAGCCTATATTGGCACGCGGCCGGTGGAGATGCGTTTTGCCATCGACCCGGGCCTGCCGCAACGGGTGCTGGGCGATGCCATGCGCCTCAAACAGGTGCTGATCAACCTGTGCGGCAATGCGGTGAAGTTCACTGAACAAGGCCAGGTAGAACTCTCCATCCACCAGATGGACAGCTGCGCCAGCCAGGTCATGCTGAAATTTGCCGTGCAAGACAACGGCATTGGCATTGCGCCAGAAAACCAGGCACGCATCTTCACCGGCTTTACTCAGGCCGAGGCCTCCACCACACGCCGCTTTGGTGGCACCGGGCTGGGACTGGCGATCAGCCAGAAGCTCATTGAGTTGATGGGCGGCAAACTGGAGTTGCAAAGCGCGCTGGGCAAAGGCAGCCGCTTTTACTTTTCAGTGCCGTTGGCGGTGGTCGCTGATGTGGCCGATACCAATCGGCCGCTGGATGCCAGTAGCCCGGCTGGCCAGGCCGGTCGGCCCAGCCTGACAGGGTTACGGGTGCTGGTGGCAGAGGACAATTTTGTCAATCAACAAATCGCCAGTGAATTGCTCGAAGGCGAGGGCGCCATCGTCGCGCTGGCCGACCACGGCCAGCAGGCGCTGGACATGCTGGGCGCCGTCGATGCGGCGTTTGACGTGGTGCTGATGGACATGCAAATGCCGGTGATGGACGGGCTAACCGCCACCCGAGCCATTCGCGAGCGCTGGAGTGCCACCGCACTGCCCATCGTGGCCATGACCGCCAACGCCATGGACTCTGACCGCGAAGCCTGCCTGGCCGCCGGAATGAATGATCACGTTGGAAAGCCGTTCAACATGGCGCATCTGGTGCGCGTGCTGCTGCGGGTTACCGGGCGCGCTTCGGCGTGATGTTTTTCAGTATCGAAAGAGTAGCTGGTTACGCTTATTCCATAAGGGATAGAGGCCTAAATGGCATATAAATACCTGTCGAAATCGGTCGATTGTCGACGGTGGGCCGCGCAGGGGGCAGGCTTGGCGGCATCCTCATACTGGGGTACCAGAAATCGTCAGCCGCCAAGCCTGCCCCCTGCGCTACCGCAGTGAACATCTGCCGGCGCACACTGGCTACCAGCTACGCCAATGTCACCCGGGCAAATTTGCGCTTGCCTACTTGCAGCACATAGGTGCCCGCGCCAAGTTTCAAGCCCTTGTCGCTGACTACGCCAGAGTCGATGCGCACGCCACCACCGTCAATCAGCCGGTTGCCTTCGCCGCTGGATGCCGCCAGCCCGGCTGCTTTGAGCAAGGCCCCAATGCCCAGCGCTGCGCCGCCGTCACCCAAGGGCAGTTTGATTTCAGTGATCTCGTCCGGAATGCCGCCCTTGCTGCGGTTGATGAAGTCCTGCTCGGCAGCAATGGCCGCCGCGCCTGAGTGAAAGCGGGTGGTGATCTCCTTGGCCAGCGCCACCTTGGCTTCCTTCGGGTTGCGCCCGGCGGCTACCTCGGCTTTCAGGGCAGCAATCTGCGCCTCCGACTGAAAGCTCAGCAACGTGTACCAGCGCCACATCAGCACGTCTGAGATGCTTAAGCACTTGGCAAACATGGTGTTGGCATCTTCGCTGATGCCAATGTAGTTGCCCTTGCTTTTGGACATTTTCTCGATGCCATCGAGCCCTTCGAGCAACGGCATGGTCAGAATGCACTGCGGCTCCTGGCCATACTCGGCTTGCAGATGACGACCCACCAGCAGGTTGAATTTCTGGTCGGTGCCACCGAGTTCCAGGTCACTCTTGAGCGCCACCGAGTCATAGCCCTGCATCAGCGGGTACAAAAACTCATGCACGCTGA